>DASQCG010000576.1:0-4446 GCA_035634825.1 Thermomicrobiales bacterium
TCAGCGACTTGTGCTCACCCATTTCAGTCCCAAGATGGAGACGCCGGAGCAATATCTGCCCAATGCCCAGTCAGCATTCCCGGCTACCGAGCTCGCTGACCCAAGCCAGCCCATTACGCTCAATTTTCTGGACAGCTGATCAGGACGGCGTCGCGATCGGGATGACACCGTCAGAGGATGGCGTGGCGACGCTGGTGAAATCGGTCGACAGCGATTTGGTCACCCAATCGCGAACGGCGTTCGCGTCCGAGAAGTAGACCCACGCGCCGTTGTCCGTGTAGCCGCCCCAGATCAGGGGGGCGGTCAGGCTCGAGAGCTGGATATCGCCGTCGTCCATCGAGTAGCCGATCTGGGCAAGCGTCAATTGCTGGTCCAGGTAGAAGCTCGTTTGAACTGAGTCGCCAAGCGCCGTGATGATCTCGAACCCGTTCGTGATCGAGCCGAACGACTTTGCCTGTTCGAACAAGGCCCGCAAGACCTGCAGTTGGCGCTCGCGCCGCCCGTCGTCACTGTCCTGGTGGCGGGTGCGGACGTACTTGAGCGCGCGATCTCCGTCCATGAGCTGACGGCCAGGCATGAAGCGAACGACTTCGGTGCCGTAGTTCTCGGTCGGGTATTGGTCGTCGACGATTTGGGTCGGGACATCGATCACCACGCCGCCCATGGCATCGATGACGTCGGTAAAGCCGTTGAAATCGACCATGATGTAGCCGTCGAGATAGACGCCGAAGACAGATTCGAGCGTGTCCCGCATCTTGGCGACACCGGCAACCTTGCTCTGGGGATCGGCCTTGATACCGTAGTTGTAGGCGCTATTGATCTTGTCCTGACCAATGCCCGGGATTTCGACAAGGAGATCGCGCGGGATACTGACCGCCGCGACCTTGTGACTGGCCAGATCGACGTGGGCGATGATGATTACGTCGGCATTCTGGTCGCCGCCATCGGGCCGCTTGTCGACGCCCAGCACCATCAGGTTTATCGCCGTCTTGCCACCCCAGACCTGGGACTTGCCGGGATCGCCAGAACCGACCGATGCGCCGATCAGGTCTTGCACGACGCTGATCCGGGATGGGTCGTCCCCGGTTGGCAGCGCGGCCATGGAGGGCGAGGGTGTGGGTTCCGCCTGCGAACTGCTGGAACTGACGTTGACGACCGTTGCCGTCGCGATCGGCGCGGTGTCCTGGCTCGTGGGATCCTTCGTCGCCACGGCCTCCGGGGTGCTGGTCGGATCGACCTGAACCGCGATTTCGTTATCGCGCGGCGGAAGCGGGTAAACCGCAGTCCGTTCGGCGTTGACGATCGCGTCGACCATCCGCCACGCGTAGACGCCGCCGACAGTGCTCACGGCGATTAGCACGATGAGCATCGCCGCAAACAGCTTCCGGCGTCTCGACTTTGGACGCGATCTGTCAGAACGCGTGGTCTGGGCTAGTACGGCCATGCTTGCTCACGGTACAGGAATAACGTCTCGGATCAGGTGTTGGGTACGAAAATGCCTGGGCATACCCAACCGGGCTAGTCTACTGTGCTAACGGCACGCCGCCTCGTCTGGTTTCTGGCTACGAATTTCGCGGGCGATGCTTCGACTGCTCTTCTGCCAGGCTCTGGGTTCGCAAATAGGCGGCATACACTGCCCGCGAGAATACGGTTCGCAACCCGCCTTTTTCCATCTGGTAGATCGCTTCGGCGGATGTGCCACCAGGCGATGTAACCATATTGCGCAGCTCGGCCATGTGTTTACGCGACGCTCGCGCGAATTCGACTGATCCGCCGACTGTTTGCAGCACGATCTGCTCGGCAATCCGGCGCGGGAAACCCATGTGCACCCCGGCGTCGATGAGCGCTTCCATCATCAGGAACACGTATGTTGGGCCGGTTCCGCTCAATGCGGTGGCCATGTCGACGTATTTCTCCTCATCGACGTAGAGCTCCTCGCCGAGCGCCGCGAGAACTGTTCGCACCTGTCGACGCTGATCCCCGGTGACATGTGGCGTCGCTGCCCAGACCATCATGCCGGCCCCGACCTGGGCCGGGGTATTGGGCATGACCCGGGCAATCATGTTGTGGAGCAGACCGGATTCGAGCGTTTCGATATTTGCGCCGGCCACGATCGAAACGACAACCTGACGCGGAGTCAGCGACCCCGCGAGCTGCGGCATGACTTCCCAAAGGACCTGCGGCTTCACTGTCAGGAAGACGACATCGGCGGATTGGGCGGCGAACCGGTTGTCCTGCGCGGTGGCGATGCCGAACCGCTCTTCCAACTTGGCCAGGCGGTCCGCGCGCGGGTGGCTGGCGGTGATCTGGTCGGGCCGCACAACCTGTTTGGCGAGTAACCCCGCGATCATCGACTCGGCCATTACGCCGGCGCCGACGAAGCTAATCCGCCCGTTGAATTCTGGGTTCGACGCCCCGGTTGCGTTCGGTTGAATGTCCATCGTGCCCTTGCGATTCACCAATACAGCGCAAGGCATTGTAGATGGAGCGCAGTCGGACCTGTGTCCGAATCCGGCGGGTAGACTGGGTCCAAACATCACTCCGACCCGATCCCAGGAGATGCCCCGTGCCCAATCGCCTTGCCAACGAAGTCAGTCCATACCTCCAGCAGCACAAGAACAATCCGGTCGACTGGTATCCGTGGGGATCGGAGGCGCTGGCGAAGGCGAAGGCGGAGGACAAGCCGCTGCTGGTCAGCATTGGTTATTCAGCGTGCCACTGGTGCCACGTCATGGCCCACGAGTCGTTCGAGGACCCGGCGACCGCCGCGCTGATGAACGAGCACTACATCTGCATCAAGGTCGACCGCGAAGAGCGCCCGGACATCGATTCGCTGTACATGACCGCGGTCCAGGCCATGAGCGGCCAGGGCGGTTGGCCCTTGAATGTCTTCACGACCCCGGATGGCATCCCGTTCTACGGCGGAACCTATTGGCCGCCGGAGGACCGGATGGGCATGCCGTCGTTCCGGCGGGTGCTTGATGCGGTCGCCGAGACGTGGGCTTCGAAGCGGGACGAAATCGTCCAGCAGGGCGAGCAGATTCGGGGGATGCTGGCGCATCGACCTACGGGTACGGTCGATGGCGGGGATGTCGAGCTCGAGTCGATCGAGCGGGCGGTCGAGCACCTGGGCGGACAGTTCGATCCGCTGAATGGCGGTTTCGGCGGCGCGCCAAAGTTTCCTCAGGCGCCCGTCCTCGATTTCCTGCTCCGCGCCCAGCACCTCCTCAACGATCATCAGCCGCTCGACATGGCTTTGGAAACGCTCGAAAAGATGGCCCGCGGCGGTATCCATGACCAGGTCGGCGGAGGATTCCACCGGTATGCGGTCGACAATGTGTGGCTGGTTCCGCATTTCGAGAAGATGCTCTACGACAATGCGCAGCTCGCGCGGGCGTATCTCGACGCGTATCGGATCTCCGGCCGCGGACTCTACCGGCGCACGGCCGAGCAGACATTGGATTACGTGCTCCGGGAGATGACGGCGGAGTCCGGCGGGTTCTACGCCGCGCAGGATGCCGACAGCGAAGGGGTAGAGGGCAAGTTCTACGTCTGGACGTTGGACGAGATCCGGGCCGCGCTTTCTCCGGAGGACGCCGCCATCGCCGAGTCGTACTTCGGCGTCCGGGAGGGTGGGAACTTCGAGGGCGCGTCCATCCTGACGATAACCGGGGATCCCGAGGCATTTACCGACGAACTGGAGCGCATCCGGAAACGGCTCTACGATGCCCGATCCCGCCGCGTCTGGCCAGGCCGCGACGAAAAGATCATCACGAGCTGGAACGGCATGATGATCCGCGCCCTCGCTGAGGGCGGACTGGTTCTGGACCGGTCGGACTTTATCGACGCGGCGCGAACCTGCGCCTCATTTCTGCGCCGGGATGTCGATGTCGATGGTGTGCTGCACCGCAGCTTTGGCGGCGGATCGGCGCGCATCCCTGCCTTCCTGGAGGACTATGCCCAGCTCGCTGATGGGCTGATGGCGCTCTACGAAGCGACGCTCAACCTCGAATGGCTGACCTGGGCGCGCGACCTCATTGGGCGAATGGTCGTGCTCTTCGCCGATGACGACGAGAGCGGTTTCTACGACACGAGCGCCCAGCATGATCAGCTCGCGATCCGGCCGCGGGAGCTGCAAGACGGCGCCACACCAAGCGGGTCGTCGACCGCGAGCGACGTCCTGATCTGGATGGGCCAATTGACCAGCGACGAGGCGATGATCGAACGGGCGAATGCCGTGCTCCGCTCGATGCGCGACTTCATGGAGGATCAGCCGCTCGGCTTCGGGCGATATCTCAGTGCGGCCTGCCGACTGCTCGGCACGCTGCGCGAGATCGCGATCGCGGCTCCGAATGGCGGGACAGGGGTCGTGGACTTCCAGGAAGCTGTCTACCGCCGATTCGAGCCGAACGCGATCATTGGTCTAGTCTCGGACGAGGCGCAGGC
>DASQCG010000577.1:0-4322 GCA_035634825.1 Thermomicrobiales bacterium
TGCCCTACGACTCGGACGAGGCCCGCGCCTTCACCAGCGCGATGACCGCGGTCATGACCGGCGAGTCCTACGCGACCTCGGCCGAGATGGCGCGGGTCCTCGGCCCGTTCCCGGGCTATGCGGCCAACGAGCGGCACATGCTGCGGGTGATCCGCAACCATCGCCGGGCCGCCTACGACGCGCCGACGAGCGAGTACGAGGGGCTCTCCGTCTTGCCGATGCCGCTCGACCAGTCCCTGGCGCCGGCCCCGCTGGTCCAGGCCGCACACGAGGCGTGGGATCGCGCCCTGGCCGGTGGCGAGCTGTACGGCTACCGCAACGCGCAGACCACGCTGCTCGCGCCAACCGGCACGATCGGCCTGCTGATGGACTGCGACACGACCGGTGTCGAGCCGGACTTCGCGCTGGTCAAGTTCAAGAAGCTGGCCGGCGGCGGCTATTTCAAGATCGCCAACCAGAGCATCAAGCCGGCCCTCCGCAATCTCGGCTACTCCGAGCAGGAGCGGACCGACATCCTGACCTACGTCCTCGGCACGCTCTCGCTCGAAGGCTCCCCGTACATCAACCGGGCGACGCTGAAGGAGCGCGGATTCACCGATGCCGACCTGGACAGGATCGAAACCGGCCTGCCCGGCGTCTTCGAGCTGGGCTTCGCCTTCAGCCCGTGGTCGCTCGGCGAGGAGGCCCTCTCGCACGTCGGCGTGACCATGGAGCAGGCGACTGCGGCCGGGTTCGACCTGCTGCGCCATCTCGGCTTCAGCCGGAGCCAGATCGAGGCGGCCAACGAGCGCATCTGCGGCACCATGACCATCGAGGGCGCGCCGCACCTCAAGCCGGAGCACCTGCCGGTCTTCGATACCGCCAACAAGTGCGGCAAGAAGGGCACGCGCTTCATCCATCACATGGGTCACATCAAGATGATGGCCGCCGCGCAGAGCTTCCTCTCGGGCGCGATCTCGAAGACGATCAACATGCCCAACGAGGCGACCTACGACGACATCCTCGATGCCTACCACCAGAGTTGGGTCCATGGCCTGAAGGCGATGGCCCTCTACCGCGACGGTTCCAAGAGCAGCCAGCCGCTCTCAGCCAAGAGCGACACCAAAGTCGACGCCGACGACGTTGTCGAGGACAAGATCGCGGCGGCGGTTGCTGCGGCGAAGTCCGAGTGGGCCGGGGAGCAGGCGGCGGCGGTCGCCAAGGCCGTCCTCGAGGCGCGGGAGCAATGGGAGGCCGAGCAGGCGGCGAATGAGACGGCCACGCGGGTCGCGCTTTCGCCGGCCGCATCGAGTGGGGGCCAGCTCCGCTTCATTGACGAGCAGCACCATGCGGTTCGCCGCCGGTTGCCGGCGCGTCGCCGCGGCTTCACGCAGGAGGCGCGGGTCGCCGGGCAGAAGGTCTATCTGCGCACCGGCGAATACGACGATGGCTCGCTCGGCGAGATCTTCATCGACATCGCCAAGGAGGGCGCGGCCTTCCGCTCGATGATCAACTGCTTCGCGATCGCCGTCTCGAAGGGTCTGCAGTACGGCGTGCCGCTCGACGAGTTCGTCGACACCTTCACCTTCGTGCGATTCGAGCCGCAGGGCATGGTGACGGGTCACCCGAACATCAAGATGGCCACCTCGATGATCGACTACGTCTTCCGCGTGCTCGGTCTCGAGTACCTGGGCCGGACCGATCTGGTCCAGAACCCGGACACGGTGGATTCGGACGGCGGTGATGAGGTCCCGGCGGCCACCGGCGCCCTCTTCCCGAACTGGACCGCAACCCCGGCCGTGGCTGAGAGCGGCTCTGCGGTCGAGCCGGTGGAGGATGCGCCGGAAAACCCAAAAGCCGAAGCGGGCAGTGAGCCGATTGCCACGGCCGCGGTCCCAGCGCCGGTGGTCACGATCGTGCCGGATGCGCCGGCGCGGAACGGGTCAATGAACGGCAACAACGGCAACGGGCCCAACGGTCACGTTGCCCAGAACGGCAACGGTCATGCCCACGCGGTGGCATCAGCGCCGGCCACACAGGTCAGCGCGCTCGATGCGGCCCTCGGCGGCTTGATGGGTGATGCGCCCTTCTGCGACGTCTGCGGCCACATCACCGTCCGCAACGGCGCGTGCTACAAGTGCCTCAACTGCGGCAACAGCCTCGGCTGTTCCTAGGGAATGGCTTGTTGTTAGATTTGCAGGAGTAGAAGAGTCGGGGCGGATCCTAAGTAGGTCGCGCCCCGATTTCCATTGAACTCCATCACAGAAAGCCGAGCGTCGCAATCTACTCTATAGGCGTCGACTGGTCAGGAGATCCAGGACACCCAGATAAGGCCGGAAGCTCCGAGTTCCTCATTATGGTAGCGGTCCGAGTCGCTGATGCTTGCCTGACAGACCTGGACCACGAGTTGATTGCCCTGCGCAAGCAATTCAGGTTTCACGAGCGACACGCATTCAGGCACGCGAGTTGCACAGCAGTTCTGCGCGAGAACTTTCTCAAGAGTGTCTGCCGCATCGAGTTTGCGGCATGGGCGCGGATTATCGCGAAGTCTACGGAGTGGCACGACAGCTTTCGCCCATCCGAACCGGGCGACCAGCGCTTGGTCCAAGCATTGATTGACGTTCTTGTCTGTATTCCAGCCAATGAGCACGAGTCCACGTCCCTACTGCTCGATATCCCGAAGACCGAAAATCATAGGGTACGGCGGTGGGCGCAAGAGATTCGTGAGCGCAATCGCCAGAGTGGCTATTCTCACTTCAAGAAGGTGAAGTCACAGACTGACACCGATGACGGAGGCGGCATCATTCAGATCGCGGACATGGTGGCCGGATCACTGAACTCTGAGATGCGGGGCGAGCTCGTCCTACCCCGCAGCGTTCGAAGTCGAATCAAGGTGGTTAAGGCAAACAAAAACCCTGCTGCTAGCTCGGATTGGCTACCGGCCCGCGCCCACTCCGGGCACGCCTACACAGCAGGGAAATGCGATGCATTTTTTCGTCACTTTCGGTGACAGTGTTGTTATACGGGCAAGATACATATTGGTCAATGGTCGGATGGTCGTATGTACGACTAATGACCAGGCACACTTATGTAGGGAATCAACGGATCGCCTCGCTCATACTTGGCATGACCCTCACGGATAATGCGCTGCCGAGTTTCTTCGTTGAAGGGGACGACTTCGCCACGGGCTGCCTGATCCAGTCCAACCTGGATCCTGGCGCGGAGTGCGACTAATTCATCGTGCTCATCGAGGAGTCGAATGGCTTCGGCAATTGCTGCTCCGGCATCTGGATAGAGGCCCTGCCCAACCTTCTGTTGAACAAGTGCGGCGACGACTTCAGGTATCTCGACCGTCTCACTCACAGCATCCTCCGTCGTCTACACTAGCAGACCCTGGGAGCGCCTTCATCGAGGATGCGCCGATTAGCTGCTGACGTCAAATGCAGTTCGGAGCCCCGTGGTCCACCGCGAACTCGAGGGTGCGGCGCGAGAACCATGTCGCCAGGGCGAGGAGATCGTTCCAGGTGGTTCCAGGCGCGAGGGGCCGGTACTGGTAGACGAAGCTCGGCGCGTAGTAGAGCCACTGCTTTCTGCCTTCGTACCGACCGAGTGTGTGGCGGAGATCGTCCGTCAGGCTGAAATCGAAGTACGGCGAGTGCAGCTTGGCGACAAGTGCCTCCTGATCAGCGCGCAACCGGGGATCGGCATCGCCCAGAATCACGGCCAACCGAAATGCTCCGTTTTGGACCTGCCAGCCAAAGAGCCGCCCGGCTTGACCGGCCATGAACCATTGGTAGATTGCCGAGCCATTGCTGAATCCTGCACCAACCTGACCGACCTCCCCGATCGCAGTCATCAGTTTGTTCGTGACAATCTCGGCGAACCGACCGGCGCGTACCTTCTCAACGAGCGACAAGAGCCGTGAATCGTTGAGCATGGACCACTCCTCGGACGACAGAGCGAACGGCGCATTGAGATCGACACCCGGGTCGTAGGCCATCGCTACGTCAATCAGCCGGGCGATCATGCCTGCATATGCTTCGACCAGGATGGTGTCGGGACCTGTCAGATTCTGTGCGGTCTCCCTGAGCGCAGGCAGGAGTTCCCAGTAGGTGACTGAGCGCCACGGCTCGGGAGGTACAAACGAGGGCGGCGTCAGCGTGAGCAGCACGAATCTGGCTAATTCCAGTGAGAACGGCAGCCACGTCGAGCACAGACCGGCGTAGTAGCCATCCAGTTGTCGCGGATTCGGGATCGCGCCGATCTTGTTCTCGAGTACGAGCGCTGGCAGACCGTCGCCCAGCGCGACCAGAAGGTCAAGGTGGCGCCATTCTCGACGGATG
>DASQCG010000578.1:0-6097 GCA_035634825.1 Thermomicrobiales bacterium
CGACAGGTGGTCGACAATCGCGTCGATCACCGCGTAGCCGAAGCTGCGCATCTCATCTGCGGGCAGCTGCAGGGCCGCCGCGCCGACCTCCTTGTGAATTTCTGCGTTCGAAGCCAGTGGCTTGGTGGTGGACATTGGATCGCTTTCTACCGGTCACCGTAGCCGTTCGGGTGCTTATGCATCCAGTCCCACGCCGAGCCGACCATTCGCTCCACCGTCGAGCGCTTCGGGTTCCAGCCGAGAATATTCCGCGCGCGCTCGGCCGAGGCGATCAACCGGGCAGCATCGCCTTCGCGGCGCGGTCCGACCGTCACAGGCAAGGTCCGATCGGTCACGCCCTCGACCGCCTGCACGATCTGCTGGACAGACAGTCCGTTGGTCGTGCCGAGGTTGAAGATGCCCCAGTCGTTGGAGGAGAGCCAATTCGCGGCCAGGATGTGCGCATCCGCCAAATCGGCCACATGCACGTAATCGCGGATGCATGTCCCGTCGGGAGTCGGGTAATCGGTGCCGAAGACGGTGAACTTGTCGCGCGTGCCGGACGCCGCCTGCAGGGCGACCGGGATCAGGTGCGTCTCGGGGTCGTGGTCCTCGCCGCGCCGTTCGGAGGCGCCGGCCACGTTGAAGTAGCGGAAGATCGCGACGTTGAGGTCGTACCGCTTCTGGTGCCACTCAAGCATCTGCTCGACCATCACCTTGGAACGGCCGTACGGGCTGATCGGGTTGGTCGGCATATCCTCGGTCAGGATTTCGGCATCGGTATTGCCATAGGCCGCGGCGGTTGACGAGAAGATGAAGCGCGGCACGCCGGCGTTGATCGCGGCGGTAATCAGGTAATGCGAACCGACGGTATTGACGTCGAAGTAGAGGAGGGGATCCTCGACCGACTCAGGGACGACGATTGCTGCCGCGAAGTGCATGATCGCGTCGGGCTTGATGTCCTTGACGACGGAGGCGATTCCCTCCCTGTCCCGAAGATCGCACTCCCGCAGCTCGACATCGTCCGGAACCGCCTGCCGATGTCCGCGCCAGAGGCTATCTACCACAACGACATCGTGACCAGCCGCCAACGACTGCTCGACCGCGACGCTCCCGATATATCCGGCGCCGCCTGTGATCAGTATCCGCACGTGAACCTCTCTGCCTGTTTAACTGACCGAATTCCGCTGTTCGGATGGTAAACTAGCGCCCAGTCTACCGCCTCGTTTTCACTCCCGAACCCACCCAGAAAAGGACTCCCGGCATGGTGTACGCGCCCACAGACGTCTTGACTGATAGCGAGGTTGCCGCGGCGATCCGGCGCGAGGAGATACGCCAGCGCGATGGCATCGAACTCATCGCGTCGGAGAACTTCGTTAGCCGCAACGTGATGGCGGCGGTTGGCTCGGTCCTGACGAACAAGTACGCCGAGGGATACGCGGGCAAGCGGTATTACGGCGGATGCGAGTTCATCGACGAAGTGGAGACGCTGGCAATCGAGCGGGCCAAGCTGCTGTTTGGCGCCGAGCATGTCAACGTGCAGCCGCACTCGGGCGCGAACGCCAATCTAGGTGCATACCTCGCAATTGCCGATCCGGGCAGCAAGATCCTCGGGTTGTCACTCTCGGAAGGGGGCCACCTGACCCACGGGCATCCGGTCAACTTCTCCGGTCGACTCTTCGAGGCGCATTTCTACACGCTGGAGCAGGCAACCGGTTTGATCGACTACGACAACGCCGAAAAGGTCGCGAAGGAGATCCGCCCGGCGATTATCATCGCCGGTGCCAGTGCGTACAGTCGGCATATCGACTATGCGCGGTTCCGGCAGATTGCCGACGAAGTCGGCGCATTCCTGGTGGCGGACATCGCGCACCCGGCCGGCCTTGTAGCGGCGGGACTGCATCCGTCTCCGATCGGGCACGCGCATATCACGACGACCACGACCCACAAGACCCTGCGCGGGCCCCGCGGCGGCATGATTATGACGTCTGAAGAACTGGGCAAGGACGTCGACAAGACCATCTTCCCGGGCATGCAGGGTGGACCGCTCGAGCACGTCATTGCCGGCAAGGCGGTCGCGTTTGGCGAGGCGCTGCATCCCTCGTTCAAGGCCTACGCCGCAGCGGTGATTGAAAATGCGCAGGCCATGGCGGACGAACTGATCTCGCTCGGCATGTCGATCGTCTCGGGCGGCACCGACACGCACCTGATGCTGGTCGACATTACCTCGCTCGACATGAGTGGCAAGAAGGCAGAGCGGATTCTCGATTCGGTCGGGATCACTGCCAACAAGAACGCGATCCCGAACGATCCCCGTCCCCCCATGCAGACCTCGGGCATTCGACTCGGCTCGCCGGCGGTTACCACCCGCGGATACGGCGTCCCGGAGATGCGGCACGTGGCCAGGATGATCGTCGAGACTCTCGGTCATCCCGAGGATGACGCGGTGCTGAATCGGGTCCGGGACGAGGTGGCCGAGCTCGCTCGCCGCTTCCCGCACCCGGGCGTCGACGCATCAATTTAGACGAAGCGCTAACCGATCGCCATGGACCGACCGCTGATTGCCGCTGCCACGTTTGTGACGGCGTTTGCGATCAGCGCCGTTCTCGTGCGTCAATCGATCTCGTTTGCCAGATCTCGTGGTCTTCTCGATCAAGTCGGACCACGACGAGTCAACCCGAATCGGTTGCCACGGATCGCCGGCCCGGCAATTCTCGTCGCATTTCTGGCCGGTCTTTGCGTGACCTCGCTGCTGGGTGTGGATCGATTCGCTGATGAGCGCAACCGCCTGTTACTGCTTGTTGTGGCGTCGATCCTGTTGGTTGGCGTCATGATCGTCGACGACATTCGCGGGATCGCGCCACTGCCGAAACTGCTGGTCCAGATCGGGGTCGCGTTGATCGTCGTCGCGCCATATGCGTTCGATCGCGAATGGGGGATCGTCATCAATCAGATCAACCTGCCGGTACAGGGGACGGTGCGCTTTGGCGTGATCGCCGCGATCGTGTTCTCGGTCTTTTGGATCGTTGGCATGATGAACACCATCAACCTGATCGACGGGCTCGATGGCCTGGCCGGATCGTTGACGCTCGTCGCCTGCGCGATTCTGTTTTTGCACACGTACTTCTGGCCGCGCGATGACCCGCAGTTCACGATTTCACTCCTGCCGGCGGCGTTGGGCGGGGCAGTGCTCGGTTTCCTGATCTACAACTGGCATCCGGCCAGGATCATCCTCGGCGATGCCGGGGCATATTTTCTGGGTCTGGCGCTGGCGGTCGCGGCTATTATCGGTGGGGCCAAGATCGCGACCACGCTGCTGGCGCTCGGTCTGCCGATCCTCGACGTGGCGTGGGTGGCGATCAGCCGGGCCCAGCGCGGTACATCAGTCGTGCAGGCGGATCGCGGGCACCTGCATCACCGGTTGCTCGATCTGGGATGGAGTCAGGCGCGGATCGTGGCGTCGGTCGCCGGGGCGTCGCTCGCCTTCGGGATCGCGTCCCTGTTGCTGCCGAACCGGGGGCTGAAACTGGCTGCAATCGCGATTGTTGGCTTGGTCCTGATTGGGACGGTCGTGATCGTGGCGACGGTCGATGAGGACGGTAACCGCAAACTAGGCACGCGATTGCCGGGAGCACGTAGTCGCTAACCGGCTACTGTTGCATGACCTCGAAGCGGACCGACTGCTTCTTGCCGTCCCGGTCGATGAGGTTGATCAGGCCGGTCAGGAGCGGGGCGATGTGCCCGCCCAGCAGCCAGCCGGCAATCCCGCCACCGACGCCGCCGATGGCGACGCCCGCGAGGAAGACCGCGACTGAAGAATTGGACTTGTTCTGATCGTTCATCCGGCCCGTCTCCGCGTATGGCTACTGGATCGCCAGTACGGTAACTGCATCCGACCAAAGCTCCTCCAGCCGGTAGAAGTCGCGCTGGTCGACATCGAACACATGAACAACGACATCAGCGTAGTCGAGCACGATCCATCCGGAGATGAATTCGCCTTCGCTTCGGCGCGGGTGTCGACCTTCGTCCGAAAGGTCCTCGCGAACCGAGTTGGCGATGGCGCGGAGTTGGCGCTCATTCTCGCCGGAACATATCACGAAAAAGTCGGCGAAGGATGAACGCTCGCTAATATCGAGCACGACGGTATTTGCAGCCGGCGTATCGGTCAGCAAGTCGGCAATATGCAATGCGAGCGCCCTGGCCTCGGCCACGCGCTCGGTGTGCGAGATCGGGTTGTGATCAGTTTGCGGCTCCAAACAGCCTCCACTATCTGATATGCGAATCTGGGCGACGGCGGGTAGGCCCGGCAGGATTCGAACCTGCGACCCTGGGGTTATGAGCCCCGTGCTCTGCCACTGAGCTACAGGCCCATGGACCGGTTACAAGGATACTAGCACGCACGTGCGAATGACCGACGGATTTCAGACCTACGATGTCCGGGCGTTCGGGAGTTCGGTATCGTCCCACGAACGGGGATCGTCGAGGGACTCAAGGTGTGTGACCATCATGATCCCGGGAACTGCGGTGCGGATATCCCGCTCGATCTGCTCCGCCACTTGGTGGCCGTGATCCACAGTCCAGTCTCCCGGAACCAGGATGTGGACCGAACCGAAGCGGCGCTGGCCGGCCTGCCGCGTCCGCAGCGCGTGAGCCTGGATGTGATCCTTCTGCCGGTACCGATCGAGCACTGACTCGATTCGATCGACTTCGTCGGGCGGCAGCGTTGTATCCAGCAGCCCGAGCATCGAGCGCTTCATAAGGTCGACACCGACCCAGATGATGTTTGCTGCCACGACGAGCGCGATGATCGGGTCAAGGCGCGACCAGCCTGTGACCTGAATCAGCGCAATGCCGATGATCACGCCGGCCGTCGTCAGGACGTCGGTCATCAGGTGGCGTGCGTCCGCCTCGAGCGCGATCGAGTTGTGGTGCTCGCCGGCGCGCTGGATCCACTTGGACGCAATCAGGTTGACGACGGCCGCCGCCGCGGCGATCGCAATGCCCAGGCCGGCAGATTCGACCTCTGACGGTTCGATCAGGCGACGGACCGCGGTGTAGATGATGCTGACGGCGGCCAGCAGAATCAGCGCGCCCTCCAGCCCGCTGCTGAAGTACTCGGCCTTGGCGTGACCGTAGGCGTGCTCCCGGTCGGGCTCCCGGCTTGCGTACCAGAGAGCGACCAGCGCAGCGATCGCCCCGACCAGATTGACGAAGGATTCCAGCGCGTCGGAGAGCAATCCGACTGAATCGGTGATCCACCAGGCAGTGAATTTGAGCACGATCGTGATCAGTGCGGCGGCAATCGAGATCCAGGCAAAGCGGTGCACGCGTGGGTCGGCGGTCTCCATGAACGAACGGTACCAAATCGGCGCGTGCGCAGGAGGTTCGGGAAGCAATCGTGCTCGATCTGGTACCGTCCTTTCCGGCGGCCCAACAGTGGGACGTTCCCGGACGAGACGTGCGCCGTACCCGGTCTGCCAAGACGACGCAATGGGGTCTCGAGATGGACCAGATTATCCAAATCATCGGTGCGCTGTTGATCCTGAGCGGATTTGCCGGATCCCAGTTCGGCTACCTGGATCAGCGATCCTGGACCTACCTGATCGTCAACGCCCTGGGGTCCGCCATTCTCGCGTTCCTTGGCTGGCATGAACGGCAATGGGGTTTCTTTCTGCTCGAGTTTGTGTGGGCCCTCGTTTCGCTCTGGAGCATGTACGGCAAATGGCGGGACCGCGAGCCGCGCATTGCCCATTGAGCCGAACGTACGGAGGGACTCTGGTCCCTGAATCCCGGTTGAATTGCATCGCCATGCAACATAATCTGGATCGCGCCGCGGGAATTGATGTACGTCCCGGGCACGGATGGGGTGGTGGGCACCGCACGAGCAGCGGGAACTGATCGCACAACGAATCGCATCCATACCACGCTGGACGTGCCGGCACGGGCATACCGGTTCACCCGCGCGCGTTCGTTGGCCCTGGCGACGGCAGCGCTGGTGGTGGTCTGGTTCGCGGCGATTCTGCTGACGCCATGGATCCGATTCGTCGTTTACACGCCCCGCGCCAAGACCGGCTTCGATGTCTCACTCTCGATCCTCGGCCTCTTCGTCGCGCTGGTG
>DASQCG010000579.1:0-8845 GCA_035634825.1 Thermomicrobiales bacterium
GCTTTCCTGACTACCACATCCTCCAGATCCAGGAATTCCTGCAGTCAATCCTGGCCGACCGCGATCCGGCGGTCACCGGTGCCGAAGCCCGCAAATCGCTCGAGATCATCCTCGCCATCTACGAATCCAGCCGCACCAGCCTCCCCATCTCCCTCCCAATGCCTTCCGCCGGTTGAATTGCCCTCCGGAACATTGCTGACTTGACCTCGGAAAATATGTAGCGCGGGGCGGCTCGCCCCGCTTTGGTTCACACGCAGCCGCTGACCATGGGAGAAGCGTCCTCCCGAATGTCCATCGTGGCCTGCGGCCACAGCGGGGCGAGCCGCCCCGCGCTACGTTTCGATTCGGGACGCACCATCAGCGTGATACGTCAACTCCCCAATCGCTTGATATAGACCGGCTTCTCCAGCGTACTGGCTCCAGGATCGTAGACCCAGTCGAGATCCGCGAACTCGCCGAACCGTGCCGGATCGGCAATCCGCGACGTCACCAGCCATCGCGCGTACGCCCCACGGGCGATCTTGGCATGGACCACCACGAACGTCGGCTCGATATCTGCCGACATCTGGGTCAGGAACTGCGGCTCGACGATCCGTCCTGGGTCGACGTACGGCCGCACCAACCGGGCGTACTCGTCCGACGCCGCATCCACGATCAGACCATCCTTCGGCAACGTCTCCGCGACTGCCGCGCCCCAGAACTCGTAGAGATTGCGGAACTCATCGGCCGCCAGCGGATACATCAGCTCCAACCGATACGGCGCAATCCCGTCGAACGGACGCAGGATCCCGTACAGCCCGGACAGGATCCGCAGCACATCGTTGGCATACGTACGGTCATCAGCGGACAAGGTATGCGCGCGCAATCCGCGGAAGATGTCGCCCTGAAACGCATCGATCGCCGGCGTCTGCGCATCCGGATCGACCGTCCAGCGATCGATCAGCGCGTGCGTCGACTCCGCAAGCTTCGGCGAAAGGTGCATCAACGACTTCAGTTCCGCCGCCGACATCCCCTTCAGCACCCGATCCAACCGCTCCGCCCGCTCAATCAGCGCCGGCCGCTGCAACCCAGCACTCCCAGGAGCCGCCCGCATCGTCTTCGACGAATTGATCAGCACGATCATCGTGTGGTTTGACCCTTCAATCGACTAATCCCGGGAGCATATATTCGTCAGAGCTGAGAGAGGATTTCACGCCGCGTGTCGAGAAGGAGTGCAATCGGTGGTTCTTGAGCCCGGATCCAGCCGGGAATACATTTCCTGGCTCTATCGCAATCCCAGCGGATTCGTATTGAACCTGCACACGAACGGGAAAAATCAGTCGATGATCCACACCACTCGTTGCAGTCACCTGTACCCGCCCGATGAGTCGGTTAACCATCTTGCCTATCCGAAAGCATGTTCGAACTCGCGAGACGAATTGCTCGAGTGGGGCCGACGCGCAGGACAAACAATTGCTGATTGCCTGTCCTGCCAGCCGTGACCAGGCGACTGCTCGACTGCTCGCCTCCGTCATCCGACTATCAAGCTCGCCAAATCCCGCGGGTAATCGGTCAGCCACTCGACGCCGGTTTCGGTGACCGCGACCGTGTCCGAGTGGCGGAAGCCGCCCAGCCCCTCGACGTAGATCCCCGGCTCGACCGTGAAGACCATCCCGACCTCGATCATCCGGTGATCGCCGCGATCCAGGAACGGCGCCTCGTGGATCAGGGTCGACTTGGCGTGTCCGGTGTGGTGCCGCCAGGTCTCCTGCAGTCCGTTCTCGGCGAAGAACTGGTTGACCGCGTCGTCGACCGCCGAGCACGGGATCCCCGGCCGGATCGTCTCGATCGCCAGGGTCTGCGCGGCCAGCATCAGATTGAAATAGCGCTCTTGCTCCGCGCTCGGCTCGCGCACGACCATCGACCGCTCCAGCTCGCCGCTGTACCCGAAGACAGACGCCGCCGCACCGGTCACGAGGCAATCGCCCGGCTGCAGCAACGCGTTGTTCGAGAGCGCGTGCGGATTGGCCGAGGCGACGCCGACCTGACCCCGGAACCCGGCCGAGGCCACCGATCCGAAGATGCTCCGGGGCCGGAACTCCGGCCCGAGCGTGCGCAGCATCTCCTGGCTGGCCGCCATCGTCGCCTTCTGCGCGATCTCGATCTCGCTCACCCCGACTTCGCTGAGATCCTGCAGGTAGCGGTGCGCGACATCGCCCCACTTGCAGGCCTCGCGCAGCAGATCCAGCTCCTCGGCGGAGTTGAGCATCTGCATGTGCTCGATCTCGTCCATCACGTCTACGATCTTCGCCTCCGGCAACAGCTCGCTCAGCTTCGGACCGCGATAGCCGTAGAGCCGGCCGTAGCCGTCCGCGTCGACACCGATCGTCCTGTTGCCAAGCCCGAGCTCGACCATCTTCGCCTGCAGGAACTCCAGCGGCCGGCGCAACCCCGGGTACTCCGGGTACGGGATCACCTCGTCAATCAGCCCGACCTGCTCGCCGTGCTCCACCTCGAGCCGGGGCAGGAGCAGGATCGACCTCTGCGGCGTCAGCAGATAGGCGATCGGTCGCTCCGTCGCCACGAAACCGAACCGGCTGAAGTACGAGACATTGTTCGGCCCGAACAGGACGAAGGCATCGACATGCTTGCCGGCCGTCTTGTCGAAGATCGCCCGCCGCCGCGTCAGATACTCGTTCTCACTCAAACTCAAGGCAGGCACAAGCACTCCCCTCCCGGCGGAAACCCGCACAACAATTGCTCCGCGTACCCTACCGGATTCCGGGGTTTTCGGTTTTCGGGGACGAGCCTAATCGGTTCCCCTGCTCGCCTCCGCGCCCTGCGTCTCGACTCCTCGACTTCTCGTCTTCTCGACTCTTGACAGCGTGACGTACTACTGTCATGATATCGCCATGGAGAACGAGGGAGCGCGTGAGTACAGCATCAGTGAGTTGGCGGAGGAGGCGGGCGTCTCCACCCGCACGATCCGTTACTACGTCTCGGAGGGTCTGCTGCCGCCGCCCGTCGGCGCCGGCCCGAACAGCCGCTACACCGATGCTCACCTCCACCAGCTCGGCATCATCGGCCGCCTGAAGGAGCAATACCTGCCCCTGCGGGAGATCAGGCGCCGCTTGATCGGCCACGGAGACATCCCGGTTGCCCCGGCAGCCGCACCGCCCTCGTCCGAGTACCACGGTCCCAGCCGGCGATCCCGGGAAATCGCCGAGGACCGGGCGGTCAACCGCAGCATGCCGCCACCACGCCTGGCAGCGCCGGCCTCCAGCGCACCGCTGACGCTCTCCTCCCGGCACGAACCGACGCCGCACGCGCCTCCGGAGCACGGGCAGGCGTGGCGGCGAGTCGGCATCTCGGACGAGGCCGAGTTGCTGATCACCGAGGAGCAGTACCGGCGACACCAGGACAAGATCGACTGGCTGATCCAGTGGGCACGGCGGGTCCTCGGAACCTGACCGCCCGGAAGTACCGACTGACGAACCGATCGCACTAACCAGCGCGCTGACACGGTGTCCGCGCCCAGGCTCGCCATTGCCCAATTCTCGGGCAGAAAGGATCGCCATCATGGCGAATCACGACTCCACCACGCTCGTTTCCGCCACCTCCCGCTGGGACCGCCCGGCCGTATCAACCGGCACGGGCGAGACCTACCTGGTCGTCACCATCGCAACCGGAACGCCAACAACGCGAATCAACCGCCCGCCCGTCGATGTGGCGTTTGTCATCGACCGCTCCGGTTCGATGTCCGGCGCGCCCCTTTCCCTCGCCAAGCAGGGCGTCCTGACCGCCCTCAATTTGCTGACCGATCAGGACGGCATGTCTGTTGTTGCGTACGACGATACGCCGCGCACGGTCTGCACCCTGATGCCCGCGACCGCCACCCATCGCCACGGCCTCGCCCAGACGCTGCGGCAGATGGAAACCGGCGGCTCGACCAACCTCTTCGGCGGCTGGCAACTCGGTTGCGAGCATCTGACGCACCCCGAGTTCGGCACGCCCGGCCGTCTCCGCCGCACGATCCTGCTCACCGACGGCCTGGCCAATGTCGGCCTGATCGATCCCCAGCAGATCTCCTGGCAGGTCGCCCGCCAGCGCCAATCCTGTCTCACGACCAGCACCCTCGGCCTCGGGTTGGGGGTCGACGAGGCGCTCCTCGCCGGAATGGCCGAAGCCGGCGGCGGCAACTTCGCCTTCGTCGAGCACCCGCGCGACCTGCCGGCCTTCTTCGCCCGCGAGCTCGGTGAAGCCCTCTCGGTGGTCGCCACCGGCGCGACGCTGACCCTGACCCTGCCGGAGGGCATCCGCGGTCGCCTGCTCAATCCCTTCCCTGCCGAGCGAATTGGCAAGCGCATCACGATCGCCCTCGGCGAGCTGCCAGCCGGCCTGACCCTGTCCCTCGTCTTCTCGATCACGACCCGCGCCAAGCACGAGGGCGTCGTCTATTCGCCGCTGGAGCTGACCTCCGAGTGGCAAACAACCGATTCCGGCGCGGCGCGGACCCTGATCCCGGTCGACCCGCTGATCTCCGTCAGCCCCGCCGATTTCGAGTCGATGCCGCGCGATGAGGCGGCCGTCGAAGCAGTCGCGCAGGTGATCGCCGACGACGCCCGTCGCACCGCCCTGCGCCACTACCGCACCGGCGACGTCTCGGCGGCGCGCTCCTCGCTCGGCGCCGCGATGGCCTACTCGGTCGCCGCACCCAGCTCCAGCGCCAGGTTGCGCAAGGAGCTCGATGAGGTCATGGCCTTCGATCCCGACAGCCCGGAGTTCAATACCCGCAGCCGTCAGATCGAGAACGACACCCATCGCCGTTCCCGCGGCCGAAACCTGTGAACTAACTCCCAATGACGTAGCGCCGGCCGCCCTGGCCGGCGCGCTCCAATTCCCCGACGTGGCAAAATTAGCGGTGCAGAATGTTGACTCCAGGGCAATATTGCTGAAGGGGGAACACGATGAAAGTGCTGGTTACCGCTGCCAGCAAGCACGGTAGCACCCACGAGATCGGCGAGGCCATCGCCATGCAGATCCAGGCGCTCGGCATCCCGGCCGAGTTTTGCGACCTCGACTCGCCGATGCGGCACATCGAAGCGTCCGCCGTAGTTCTCGGCAGCCCGATCTACATGGGCAAGTGGCTGCCCGAGGCGCAGGACTTCGCCGAGAAGCACCGGGACCAGCTCAAGGCTCTGCCGGTCTGGCTCTTCAGCAGCGGACCGCTCGGCGACGATCATGAAATCCCAACCGATCCGCCGGAAAAGATCGATGAGCTCTGCGTCGCGATCGACGCCCGCGATCATCGCATCTTCGGCGGCCGCCTCAACTCAGATGCGCTCGGGCTCGGCGAGAAGGTGCTGACCAAGGTCATCGGCGCCCCGGAAGGCGACTACCGGGAGTGGCCCGACATCCACGCCTGGGCCCGCGACATCGGCGAGACATTGCTGGCACAAAAGCAGTAGCCAGCGCTCAGTGACGGAGTTTCCAGTTTCTCGTTTCTAGTTTCCAGAAGTTGACTTCGCGCCTAAAACTCACGACTCACGTCTCTCGACTCACGACTCGGAAGCACATGAAATCACGCATCCGCGGCGCTGCCGTCATCGTCCATGAGAACCAGATCGCCTTCGCGCGCCATTCCGACTCCCACCGCGACCTCGTCTGGTGGTCGCCACCAGGCGGCGCGGTCGAGGGCGAGGAGACGATCCTGGTCAGCGCCGAGCGCGAGGCGTTGGAGGAGACCAGCCTGCGCGTCGCGGCCGAACGGCCGATCTACGCCCAGGAACTGATCGACCATCGCCGCAACAGCCGCACCCTCGAGCTCTTCATCCTCTGCCGCCTGGCCGAGGGCGTCAGCCCGGCCGACATCAAACCCGACAATGAGATCGACGAGGCCCGCTTCCTGACCGAAGCCGACGCCGCCACCGAGCTCATCCTCCCCGAGGTCTTCCGCCAGGTCGTCTGGCAAGACCTCGCCGCCGGCTTCCCCGTATTCCGCTACCTCGGCGTCGCCAACCTCTAAGGCGGGCAGACGTTAACTCCCGGGCGGCAGCTAGGAGGCTACGCCGGCTTCCGGCGCCATCTCTCCGTCCGCTGTCTCCAACCGGGCCACGTAGAGCGGGCGGTACCGGTCATAGAGGGTAATCAGCAGCGTCAGCAGCAGCAGGAAGAAGAGCGCGCTGCCAAGATGGAGCTCGCCTTCGCCCTTCGGCAGGAGTAGCCAGGCCACGACCGCCACGCCGCCATTGACGAGCGCCATCGCCACGAACTGCCGTATCGCCGTCTCCCAGCCGGTGCCGCGACGGGCGAGCCATTCGCTGATCACGGTGTTGGCGATGATCAGGAAGCCGACGCCGATGGCGATCTCGATGCCGGTCGCGTCCGAGCCCGGCAGGATTTCGGCGAAGATGATCGACACCAGCGAGACCAGCGCGATCTTCTCGAGCAGGGCGGCATCGAAGACGCGGCCGGACTCCATCGCCGGCAGATCGACCGGGCGCTCCCTGGCGGGGCGCTCGTAGTCGTCCGCATCCAGCGAGGGACGATGGTCGGCCGGGGGCGCCTTGCGGGTCACGATCCACCACGTGGCGATGACTAAGACAACCAGGCCCACCGCGATCAGCGGGATGAGGACCGGGTACTTGCGCACCGTATCGGTGAAGTCGAGCTGGGCGACGTGGATCCACCACTCCTGGGGCAGCTTGATGAAGATCCAGATCGCCGCCGCGGCCTCGATCACGAATCGGCGGCTCATCCGGCGCGGGTCCCACCGCAGCTGAACCGCTTCGTAGAAGATGAAGAAGTACTCGAAGGTGTTCGGGAAGATGAGCAGCAGCGCCCGCACATCGGTCTTCTCGAACAGCACCACCCCGACGAGGCGGTAATAGAGCAGGAACCGCGCGACCGCGAGGGCATCCAGGTTCGTCCAGTTGCGCAGGGTCGAGAGGTAGGCGATGGTCAGGTAGTAGACATCGAGCGCCTTGTCGTATCCCTGGTAGCCCTCGAGGTTCAGGTCGGTGTAACGCTGGTAGACGGACTGGTCGATCGCGTCGAGGATCAGCGCCGTCAGAATCGCGGGCAGCGGGAAGCGCGGGATGAACAGCGGCACGATCAGGCGCGCCGCCAGGATGAGCAGGAAGATGATGATGTCCGTCGTATGGCCGCTCATGCGCCGCACCTCATCGCGGGGCGAGGCTGCCCCCCTCCTGGCATGATTGCGCCGAAACCGTGCAAACAGGGAGTGCGGATGGGGTGCAAAATCGGCGCAAAGCGTCCCGGAAGCGCCACATCAGGCAACGCCGCCGGCACCAGCGAACAACCTCCGACGACTCTCAACCGGGTTCGCGTTTCAAACTGCTCGCCTGCTTGCCTCCCACCTGCTCGCCTCACACAAAACGAACGACCCCCGGCGGCTGGACCAGGGGTCGTTCGGAGGAGAGGGGGAAAGGCAGATCTACATGCTCTTGATGAACGGGCCGGCAGCCTCGAGCACTTCAGCCTTGGTCATCGGCTTCTCGAACGCGGCTGGGAAGGGATTGGTCCCGTTGACGACATTGAGGTACGAGGCGTGACGAGCCTCGACGCCATGGATGGTCAGGGCGGCGGTCAGGAGGTCGTCCTCGTCGATCAGGTACTGGGCCGCCCCACCGTAAGCCGCCACGCCGACGCCTTCGAGCGCGGCCGCGACCTGCAGGAACTCCGTGAGGTTGCCGTAGCCGAAGTCGTACGTGCCGGCCTTGACCGGATCGCCACTGAGCTGCTTGACGACGGCGGTCAGCGCATCGACGTGGGCCTTCTCGTGCTTGCCGATCGCGGTCAAGCGATCCTTGACCCCGGTCTGGAAGCCGATCGCCTCGAAGTCCGAGCCGGCGAAATCGGCCACGCCCTTGTAGAAGGCGTTCTCGATGTGCTCCAGGGTGAGGGCGTAGTTGATCACGTCGACCGGCGCCTCGAAGTCCACCGGGGTCGCGTCCTGGGCCCGGGCGATGCCGCGGCCGAAACCGGTCCCACCGATGGCGGCGAGCGTGATGACCTTCCCCGCCCGGTTCGCGGTCAGGCGATCCAGGACCAAGCCATGGGTGCGCTGCTGAATGGTCTGCATCTGGATGTGCTCCTCTTCCGGGGCGAGCCGCCCCGCGCTACGTTCCGGATCTAGGACTTGATGAACGGGCCGGCGATCTTGAGGATCTCGTCCGGGGTCTTGGCCTGCTCGAAGCCTTCGGGGAAGGGATCGGCACCGGTGATCATGTTGAGGTAGGAGGCGTGGCGAGCTTCGATGGCCACGATCGAGCCGGCGGCGGTGAGCAGGCCCTTGTCGGTGAGGTACTGTGCCGCCCCATCGTAGGCCGAGACACCGGTGTTCTCCAGCGCGGCAGCGGTCATCAGGAAGCTGTTGGCATCGGTGTAGCCGAAGTCGTAGGTCGCCTCGGCCACCGGCGTGCCGCCGAGCTGGGTGATGACGTCGGTGAGTGTCTTGACGTGGGCGGCCTCGTGATCGCGGACGGCCATCAGCCGGGTGGCGATATCCATGCCGAACGGATCCATGCCGAGGACGAACTGGCCGACGCCGTCGCGATAGAACGCGTGCTCCAGGTGCTCAAGCGTGAGGGCGTAGTTGAGCACCTCGACGTCGTTCTTGAAGGGCGGCTTGTCCTGGGCGAAGGCCGGGGCGAGACCGATGTGGGCCGGGCCGGTCAGGCTGAGGGCGGCTGCGCCAGCGACGAGACTCGCGCCGCCGGACAGAAGGCGACGACGCGAGATGAGGCGCGATCGCTCCTGGACGACCTGCTCGAGCAGCTGCTCGTGATAGGTGTGCATCTGATGTCCTCCTGTGCATCCCGGGTGGGGACGGCTCCGTCGCGGT
>DASQCG010000580.1:0-11491 GCA_035634825.1 Thermomicrobiales bacterium
CGGCAAGGGAGCGTTCAATGGCCGGGACGCGCTGCTTCGGCAGAAGGAAAACGGGGTGTCCCGGCACCTGGTCGCTGTCGAATTCGACGGTCTCAACTTCTTGCCCGCAACCGGCGACGCGGTCACGGTTGACGGCATTCGGGTTGGCAACGTGACTTCTGGGGATCGCGGCTACTTCGTCGGCAAAGCGATCGCGCTCGCCTACCTGCAACCGGAGGTCGCAACCACCGGCATTGCCGTCGCCGTCACCGACAAATTCGGCGCGCAGGCGACCGGGACGGTCAATCAGCGCGCCGCGTACGATCCGGACCGCGAGAAGGTACGAGGCTAGGCGCCCGAAATCCGGGTCACGCCGTCCATGTATGGCAGCAGGACGTCCGGGATATCGAACGATCCGTCCGGATTCTGGTAGTTCTCCATGATCGCGATCATGGTGCGCGGAAGGGCCAGCCCCGAACCGTTCAATGTGTGCAGGTATTGGGGCCGACCTCCCGCTTCCGGCCGGAAGCGGAGGTTAGCCCGCCGCGCCTGGAAATCGCGGAAGTTCGAGCATGACGAAACTTCGAGCCACTCTTGCGATCCGGGCGCCCAGACTTCGATGTCCACTTTGTTCGCCGCCGTGAACGAGAGGTCGCCCGTGCACATCTGGACCACGCGATAGGGCAGATCAAGCGCTTCGAGGACGTCGGCCGCCTCCTGAGTCAGCCGCTCATGCTCGGCGCTGGATTGATCCGGGTGAACGAACTTGACCATCTCAACCTTGTCGAACTGGTAGCCGCGCTTGATGCCACGAACATCGCGACCGGCCGAGAGTTGCTCCCGGCGGAAGCAGGGCGTATAGGCGACGTGGTAAATCGGCAACTGGGTCTCGTCCAGGATCTCGTCGCGATAGAGATTCGTGACCGGCACCTCGGCCGTCGGAATCAGCCAGCGATCCTCGAGGTGATCCTTGAACAGGTTATCGCCGAATTTCGGCAAGTTGCCGGTCCCTACCAAGGTCTCCGACGTGACAAGGTAGGGCGGGTAGATCTCGCTGTACCCATGCTTCTTGATGTGGAGATCGAGCATCCAGGTGATGATCGCCCGCTGCAACCGTGCGCCGAGTCCCTTAAGCACGTACATCCGCGACCCGGCGATCTTGACACCGCGCTCGAAGTCGATGATGCCGAGGTCGACACCCGTCTCCCAGTGCGGTTTCACCGCGAACTCGCGTTCCCGAATTTCGCCGACAGTCCGCACGACGACATTCTCGCTGTCGTCCTTGCCGACCGGCACCTCGGGCATTGGCATGTTCGGGACCTGGAGCATCAGGTCGTTGAACTCCCCATCAACGGCCGTGATCTGCGCATCCATCACCGTGATCGCGTCGCTGACCTGCTTCATCTCAGCGATAAGGCGGTTGCGCTCGTCCGGATCCTTCGCTTTCGAAACCGCCTTCGAGCCCTCATTGCGAGTCGCCTTGAGCTGATCGACCTCGGTGACGAGGCGGCGTCGCTCCGCATCGAGCTCAATGATCCGGTCGATCGGCGCGGAGGTATTGAGCAGATCGAGCGCATGCTTCACCTCGTCTGGCCGTTCGCGGATGATGCGGATGTCGATCACGTTTGCTCTCCCTCTGGACAAAATGAACGTCCCGGTGAGTATCGGGACGTCAGAAAACCGGCCACGGCGCTGGATCGCCGTCGGCCGCTGGCTAACTGGAGTATGCGCCGTTTGGCTGGACCAGGACCCGGTAACCAGGCAGGAACTTCTCCCAGTCCGGGTGGATTCCCGATTCTACGCGACGCTCGATGGTGTAGTACGCGCCGGGCTTCGGCTCGAACGGCTGCCGCTTGAGCTGCATGCGCGCTTCCGCAAGCGACCTTCCGCCCTTGCGGTGGTTACAGGTGCGGCAGGCCGAGACCAGGTTATCCCACGTGTGCGGTCCGCCCTTGGAGCGCGGGTGAATGTGGTCGATGGTCAGGTCGCTGGTGTGCTTCCCGCAGTACTGGCAGGTGTAATCGTCCCGGATGAAGACCTCGCGCCGGGTCAGCTTCACACGAGGACGCGGTCGCTTGATCATGTAGACGAGGCGAATGACAGAGGGGAACGGGAAATCGCGCGACGCAGCATGAAGCGAGAAGCTGTACTGCTCCAGAACTTCCGCCTTGCCATCGATGACAAGGACAATCGCCCTACGGACGTTGCATATATTGAGCGGTTCGTAGTTCTGGTTCAGCACCAGCACCGTGCCACTCATGTTGCCTGTCACCTAGCTCCCCAGCCAAGAGGTGACCCTCGCACGCGGTCAATTACTTTTGACTGATAGTTCGCACCACCATGGATGGTAGCACGCAGTTGCCGAATACCTCAACATATTTACACAAGTTATTAATCGGCCGCGATCGCCGCCGGCTCGAGCACATGGCGTAGATACTGGCCGGTGAACGACTCCGGATTTGCCGCGACCTCTTCCGGCGTACCCTCGGCAATGATCCGGCCACCGCCATTGCCGCCTTCGGGACCGAGATCGACGATCCAGTCCGCGCACTTGATCACATCGAGGTTGTGCTCGATAACCATGACGGTATTGCCGCCATCCGTCAGCCGCTGGAGGACGTCCAGCAGCTTCGAGATATCGGCGAAATGCAGACCGGTGGTCGGCTCGTCGAGGATGTAGATCGTCTTGCCGGTTGCCCGGCGCGAGAGCTCAGACGCCAGCTTGACGCGCTGGGCCTCGCCGCCGGAAAGCTGCGTGGCTGGTTGCCCAAGGGTGATGTACCCGAGGCCGACGTCCTGCAGGGTCTGCAATTTGTTCCGGATCGCCGGAATGTTCTCGAAGAACTGCACGCCCTCGCTGACCGTCATGGCTAGTACGTCGGCGATCGACTTGCCCTTGTAGTGGATCTCCAATGCTTCGCGGTTGTACCGCTTGCCATGACAGACCTCGCATGGCACGTAGACATCCGGCAGGAAGTTCATTTCGATCTTGATCAGACCCTCGCCCGAGCAAGCCTCGCAGCGGCCACCCTTGACGTTGAACGAGAAACGGCCCGGCTTGTACCCGCGTGCCTTTGCCTCAGGCATCGACGCGTACAGTTCGCGGATCGGCGTGAATAGGCCGGTGTAGGTGGCTGGGTTGGACCGCGGCGTGCGGCCGATCGGGCTCTGGTCGATATCGATTACCTTGTCGAGGTGCTCGACGCCGAATAGGGCATCGTGCGCGCCGGCGCGCTCCCGCGCACCGTTGAGGTCGATTGCCAGCCGCTTGTGCAACGTGTCGGATACAAGTGAGCTTTTTCCGGAGCCAGAGACACCCGTGACCGCGACGAATGCGCCGAGCGGGAACTTCACGTCAACGTTCTGCAGGTTGTTTTCCGTTGCTCCTCGCAATTCGAGGAACTTGCCATTGCCGGGTCGCCGCATCATCGGCACGTCAATCCGCCGCTCGCCGGTCAGGTACTGGCCGGTGATCGACTCAGGGCTGTGCGCAATGTCGGCAAGCGTGCCGGCCGCGACGACGTGACCGCCGTGAACGCCGGCTCCCGGACCGATGTCGATGATCCAGTCGGCCGCGCGCATCATGTCCTCATCGTGCTCGACGACGATCAGCGTATTGCCAATGTCGCGCAGGCGCTCCAACGTGCGGATCAACCGTTCGTTGTCGCGTTGGTGGAGGCCGATGCTCGGCTCGTCGAGGATATAGAGCACGCCCATCAAGCTGGAGCCGATCTGGGTCGCCAGCCGAATACGCTGCGCCTCACCGCCCGACAGCGTTGTTGCCGACCGATCGAGCGTCAGGTAATCGAGCCCGACATCGACCAGGAAGCCGAGCCGCTCCCGGATCTCCTTCAGGATCTGTCGTGCGATCAGGTACTCCCGTTGGGTCAGCGGCGCGCCCGGAACGACCTCCGGATCGGCCGACAGCTGTTCGAAGAAATCGCGGCTGTCCCGGCACGACATAGTCGTAATCTCGACGATCCCCTTACCGTTGACGAGCACCGCGCGCGCTTCCGGCTTGAGCCGTGCGCCCTTGCAGGTCGGGCAAAGCCGCGCGGCCTGGTATCGCCCCAGCTCTTCGAGGACGTAGTCGGAAGTCGTGTTCTGAAGCCGGCGTTGCAAGTTCGGGATGACGCCCTCGAATGGGACATCGTACGAACGCCAGCGGCCACTACCGGATTTGTACCGGACGGTCACCTTCTGCTTGCTTCCGTTCATCAGCAGTTCGATGAAGTCTTTCGGGAGTTCGTAAAACGGCACGTCCATAGATTGCCCGTGCTTCTCACACATCGCGTTGAGAAGGGCGTAATACCAGGTGCTGCTGTCGCCGCCGGCCCGCATCCAGGGCATGATTGCCCCTTGGGCAAGCGAGAGGTTCCGGTTGGGAACGATCAGCTCGGGCGCAAACTCCAGCCGCGTGCCGAGACCGGTGCAGGTCGGACAAGCGCCGTGCGGCGAGTTGAATGAGAAATTGCGCGGCTCCAGCTCTCCGAAACTCAACCCGCAGTGGACGCAGGCGAACTTCTCGGAGAAGCGCAGTGCCTCGCCATCGATGACCTGGCCGACTGCCTGCCCGTTCCCGATCCGGAGCGCGGTCTCGAGCGAGTCGATGATCCGCACCCGATCCGGGTTTTCGTCCAGTTCCGATCCTTCGTCATGCCGGACGATGACGCGGTCGACGACGACTTCGATCGTGTGCTTCTTGTTCTTCTCGAGCGTGATCGTCTCGTCGAGGTCGCGAACTTCGCCATCGACCCTGACCCGGACAAATCCCTGCCGCCGGATCTCGTCGAAGACCGCAAGGTACTCGCCCTTGCGGTCTTCGATGACCGGCGCGAGGATCATGAGCCGGGTCCCGTCCGGCAGGCCAAGGATCGTGCTCGCCATCTGTTGTACGGTCTGGTGACTGATCGGGCGACCGCAATTCGGGCAGTGCGGATGACCGACCCGCGCATACAGGAGCCGCAGGTAATCGTAAATTTCGGTGACGGTGCCGACCGTCGAGCGCGGATTTCGGCTGGTGCCCTTTTGATCGATCGAGATCGCCGGCGAGAGGCCGTCGATGTGGTCGATATCCGGCTTCTCCATCTGCCCGAGGAACTGCCGCGCGTACGCCGAGAGCGATTCGACGTACCGGCGCTGACCCTCGGCAAAGATCGTGTCGAAGGCAAGCGATGATTTGCCGGAGCCGGACAGCCCGGTGAAGACCACCAGCTTATCCCGGGGGATCTCGACGTCGATATTCTTGAGGTTATGTTCCCGAGCGCCGCGGACAACGATCCGGTCGTTCTGGGGCATAGGGATTGGGGTCCTTCTTTGCTGTCAGCCTGTGCGGGGATGATGCTACGAACACTTGTACGAAGTTTACCACGTCCGGACACCTGTATCGCTACGTAAATCGTCGTGTAGACCCTACAATTGTCAGAACCGGTAAGTTGGCCGGAATGAGCTCCAGAACAGGAAATTGTGGTGACAGGACGCGATCAGGCGGTGCAGTTGGCGCCTGCGTTCAACCCCAAGGAGGTTGAGCAGGGTCTCTACGACCAGTGGGATGCGGCGGGATACTTTCAGCCGTCGGATCGGACTGACCGAGAACCGTTCGTCGTCATCATGCCGCCGCCAAACGTCACCGGCGAGCTGCACATCGGCCACGCGCTCTTCGTCACCATTCAGGACATCATGATCCGGTATCACCGGATGCTCGGTGACCCCACCTTGTGGCTGCCCGGCGCTGACCACGCCGGCATCGCCGGCCAATGGGTAGTCGAGCGTCTGATTGCCACGGAAGGGCTGACCCGGCACGATCTCGGCCGCGAGAAATTCGTCGAACGCGTCTGGGAATACATGGACCAGTATCGTGGCCGGATCCGCGAGCAGATGCGGATCCTCGGCGCATCGTGCGACTGGTCGCGCTTCACCTTCACGATGGACCCGGGACCATCGCGCGCGGTTCGCCGCACCTTCAAGCACCTCTATGACAAGGGGCTCATCTACCGCGGCGAGCGGTTGATCTCGTGGTGTCCCCGCTGCAACACGGCCCTTTCGGACCTCGAAGTGGTGCATCGCGACGTCAAGGGTCACTTGTGGCATCTCGCCTACCCGGTCGAGGGCAGCGACGAGCGAGTCATCGTGGCCACCACCCGACCCGAAACCATGCTCGGCGATACGGCGGTGGCAGTGCATCCGGATGATGCGCGCTACCAGCATCTGATCGGCAAGACCATCCGGCTGCCAATCGTGAATCGACTCATTCCGGTCGTGGCGGATGAGGCGGTTGATTCCTCATTCGGGTCAGGTGCGGTCAAGGTGACCCCGGCGCATGATCCGAACGACTTTGAGATCGGGAGGCGGCACGACCTACCGTTCGTGACCGTGATCAATTTCGACGGCACGATGAACGCCGAGGCTGGTCCATTCGAAGGATTGACCGTCGACGAAGCGCGTGTTGCCGTCGTCGACCGTCTGGAGCAGGACGGGTTTCTGGTCAAGACTGAGAACCATGAGCACTCGGTCGGCCATTGCGAGCGCTGCGGCACTGTCGTGCAGCCCTTGATCAGCTTGCAGTGGTTCATTCGAATGGAGGAGTTGGCAGCTCCGGCGATCGCAGCGGCCAAGGATGGCTCAGTTCAGTTCGTGCCTGAGCGCTTCAAGGGCGTCTACCTGAACTGGATGGAAAACATTCGCGATTGGACGGTGTCGCGTCAACTTTGGTGGGGTCATCGGATTCCGGTCTGGTACCGGAAGAGCGACGGCCAGCCGATCGTCAGCGAAGTCGATATCGATGTCGATCCCGAGACCGGCGAGCCTGTGGAGCAGGATCCGGATGTGCTCGACACCTGGTTCAGCTCAGGCCTTTGGCCCTTCTCGACCCTGGGTTGGCCGGATGAGACCGAAGACCTCAAGCGCTTTTACCCATCCTCGGTCATGGAGACCGGTTACGAGATCCTCTTCTTCTGGGTCGCGCGGATGGTCTTCCTTGGTATCGAGATGATGGGCGAGCCGCCGTTCCATACGGTCTACCTGCACGGCACCGTGCGTGATGCCGAGGGGCTCAAGATGAGCAAGACCAAGGGCAACGTGCTCGACCCGACAGAGATCACGGATGAGTACGGCGCCGATGCGCTGCGCTTCGCCCTCGCCACGCAAGGGTCGGCCGGCGTCGATTCGCGCCTCAGCCTGGGCACGGTCGAGTCGAGCCGCAACTTCATCAACAAGCTCTGGAATGCGACCCGCTTTGCCATAGGCGCTATCCAGCGGGTGACGATCGAGATGGCCGACGACGGTCCGGCTCGGCCGACCGCCAATCTCTCGATTGCCGATCGCTGGATCCTGAGTCGCACGGACTCCGTAGTCTCCGAGACGACCCGGTTGCTCGACACGCACCAGTACGGCGAGGCCGGGCGGCAGCTGCGCGAGTTCATTTGGTCTGAGTTCTGCGACTGGTACATCGAGGCGGCCAAGGTTCGGCTGCGTGGCGAGCAGCAGGATGTCGCTACGGTCGCGCAGACCCTGGCCTACGCAATCAACCGTATCCTGCGGCTCCTGCATCCATACGCGCCCTTCGTGACCGCCACACTCTGGCAGGTTGTCCCGAACGCAGGGCAAGCGCTGATCGTCTCCGACTGGCCGCAGGGCGGCGAGACCGACCCCGAGGCGGAGCGGATCATGGGCACGGTGATCGAACTGGTGACCAAGATCCGAAACGCGCGCAGCGAGTCCAACGTCGAGCCGGGTCGGTGGATTGCCGCGCACATCTCGTCGCCTGCGGATTCTGCAGGACTGGAATCGCTGCGGGGCGAGATCGGGTTCCTGGCGCGGATTGCAAATGACCATTTAACTGTCAGCGACTCGCCGCCAACGCCGCACAAATCCGACATCGTGATCGCAGTCGGCGACCTGGTCGCGGTCCTGCCGATGGCGGGTCTGGTCGATCTGGACGCCGAGCGCGCGCGGATCGAAAAGGAGCTGGCGAATGCACAAGGTGAGATCGAGCGGTTGACCCGGCAGCTCTCCAACCCGAACTTCGTCGAGCGCGCGCCGGAGAAGCTGGTCAACGACCAACGCGCCCGGCTGGCTCTCGTCGAAGAACAGCTCGGCGTTCTGACCCGTCGGTTGGCCGATCTCAGCGCCGTTGCCTGATCGCCTGCACCGAATATTCTTCGCGCATCCGACGGTCGACGTCGCCCGCGATCTGGTTGGTTGCGTCCTCGTTCGGACGCTTGACGGTGTGGTGCTCTCGGGACGGATCGTCGAGACCGAGGCATACGGCGACGAGACCGATCTCGCCTCGCACGCTGCTGTCTATCGGCGCTCTCGTATCGACATCATGCAGGCTCAGCCGGGGACGATCTACGTTTACCGCAGCTATGGAGTCCATTCCTGTTTCAACATCGTCGCACACGAGCCTGGTGCGGCCGGAGCGGTCCTGATTCGGGCTGCCGAACCGATATCGGGTCACGACGTCATGGCCGAGCGGCGCGGTGTGGCGAACGACGGGCCAATTGCCAGTGGACCTGGCCGACTCGGTCAGGCCTTCGCGCTTGAACAGGCCGACACAGGTCGAGACGTGGTTACGGATCCCGACATCCTCGTTTTGCCTCGGCATGACGCGTCGAAAATCGTTGCGTCCGAGCGGATCGGGATCACCCGCGACACACATCGGCAGTGGCGTTTCTACGACCCCGAGTCACCTGCCCTGTCGCGCCCGCATCGGGTTTCGGGGAGATGACTCGGCCCGTGCTAGCATCATGTCCATGCCGATACATCTCCTGACAGAGCAGACCATCGGAAAGATCGCCGCCGGCGAGGTTATCGAGCGGCCGGCATCGATCGTCAAGGAGTTGCTCGAGAACTCCCTGGACAGCGGCGCCAGCCAGATCAGCATCGGCATTGCCGAGGGCGGCCTGCGTGAAATCCGTGTCGTCGACAACGGTTGCGGGATCTCCACCGACGATTTGCCGCTTGCGGTCCTGCGCCACGCCACATCGAAACTCCGCGACTTCGAGGACTTGAGCCGGGTCGCAACGCTCGGGTTCCGGGGCGAGGCGCTGGCGTCGATCGCGGCGGTATCCCGGCTGCAGATTCGATCCGCCGAGGATGGACGGCAGGCTTCATCGCTGATGACCGAATTCGGCAGTCCGCCGGAGGTGCGCACTGCGTCGGGAAGCACAGGTACGGTCGTAGCAGTCAGTGACTTGTTCGAGAACGTGCCTGCCCGCCGCAAGTTCCTGCGCCAGCCATCAACCGAGTCGACTGCGATCCAGCGCACCGTGGCCGCCTACGCCGCCAGTCGACCGGATGTCGCGCTTCAGCTCGAGATCGACGGGCGGCCATCGTTCGCGACCGATGGGGGACGCGGTCTCAGGGCGGCAGCGACCGCCGTGTACGGGCAAGAAGTCGGTCACGCGCTCCTGGAGCTGCCGGAACTCGATGAGTCCGCGCGCGTTCCGGGAATCGCTGCGTCAGGATGGGTGACGGGGCCGGCAGTCACGCGGTCGCACCGGCAGCAGATGCATGTTTTCGTGAACGGGCGGCTGATCCAGCATCGAACGCTCAACTTCGTGATCGAGGAGTGTTTCCATACGCTGTTGATGGTCGGGCGGCACCCGGTGGTCATGATTCGCATTGAGATCGATCCCGAACTGGTCGACGTCAATGTGCATCCGACCAAGGCCGAGGTCCGGTTCCAGGATGAGCGGGCGGTCTGCCGGGCAGTGCAGCGTGCGGTACACGCTGCGCTTGCCGGTGCGCCCACCGATGAGCTTCCCCGGGTGTCGTTCACGATCCCGGCCGCTCCACCGACCCAGTCCGTCCAACCGGCGCTCATGGCTGCTCCGGCGCGTAACCCGGAACCGGCCGAGGAGGCTATGACCAACCCCCCGGCGACGTCCCGGTCGGTCCCGATGCTGCGGGTTCTGGGCCAGATCAGCGCCTCGTTCATCATCGCCGAAGGTCCGGAAGGGCTGTACTTGATCGACCAGCACGCGGCACACGAGCGCGTGATGTACGAGAGGATTCGCTCGCAGATCAGTTCCCGGACAAGCGATCAGCAGCCGTTGCTCGACCCGATGGTGATCGAGTTGGACCCGCACGAGACGGCGGTCTTGGAGCGCTCGCTCGACGAGTTGAACCAGATCGGTTTCGAGTTGGAGCCGTTCGGCGAGCAGGCGTTTACGTTGCGCGCGATCCCGGCCATCATGACCGGAGTCGACATTCGCGAACGGATCCACTTGATCCTGCGCGAGCTCGCCGAGGGCGGAGTCGGGGAATCCTGGCTCGATTCGGTCGCCATCAGTGCCGCCTGCCACACCTCGATCCGGGCCGGGCAGGTCCTGTCGATTGCCGAGATGCGGGAATTGGTCAACCAGCTCGAGCAGACCGAGCATCCGCGCGCCTGCGGTCACGGCCGTCCGACGATGCTCCTGATGAGCCAGGGTGACCTCGAGAAGCAGTTCTCGCGCCGGTAGACAACGAGAAACGGACCGGCCAGTCGCCGATCCGTCTCCCCAGCCAGTCTTGGGAACAGGCCAGTTAGCCGTTCATCGTCGCCGGCGAATCGTCGGTGAGTCGGATCCAGCCGTGGCGTAGGGCGTAGATGACGGCCTGGGTCCGGTCGTTCACGGCGAGTTTGCGCAGGATCGACGTAATGTGATTCTTGACCGTCTGATCGGAGATGTTGAGGATCCGCGCGATCTCCTTGTTGCTGTTACCCTGGGCGACGCAATCGAGGATCTCGACCTCCCGTGGGGTCAATGGAGAGAAAACGCCCTCCGCGCCGCTATCGATCTGGGAGAGCTCGCGGAACTGGTCGAGCACGCGGGATGCGACGAACGGCCGCTGCAGCACGTTCTCGTTGATCAAATACTCGCCGCGGGCCACCCGGCGGATCAACTTGATGATCTCGTCCTGCTGGGCGTCCTTCGTGCAGTAGGCGGCTGCGCCGACCCGGATCGCGTGGAAGAGCTGCTCGTCGTCCTCGTGCATTGTCAAGACGATCACGCCGGTCTGTGGATGACGGCGCCGGATGATGCGCGTCACCTCCAGCCCGTTCATCTGCGGCATGTTGATATCGATCAGCACGACGTCCGGCACGAGCAAATCGGCCTGTTGGACGGCCATCTGACCATCCGTTGCCTCGCCGACGACGAGGATGTCCGGCTCGGCCTCGAGACCCCAGCGCACGCCGCGCCTGAAGAGTGGATGATCATCTACGATCAAGACCTGGATACGATTCACTGATGTCCTCCTTGGCTCATCCATCATGAGCGCAGCTGTCCCAGGTCCGACTGGGCATCAATGGGAAGCGTGAGCGTTACGACTGAACCTGAGCCGAGTCGGCTCTCTACGGTGAGGCGCGCCCGCGCAATCGAGGCACGCTCGCGCATGCCGAGCAGTCCTGCGCCCGAGTTGAGCTTGGGCGAAACCAGAGCCGGATCAAAGCCTATGCCATCGTCCGCGATGCGAACCGTCAGGTTGTTCGCCTCTGCCATCATCCTGACGTCGACCGTGGCAT
>DASQCG010000581.1:0-10396 GCA_035634825.1 Thermomicrobiales bacterium
GAGCCCCATGATGCTTGAGATGTTGATGATCGAACCGCCGGCCGGATCCTGCGCGTGCATCCGGCGGCCGGCCGCCTGGGCCATGAAGAAGGCGCCCTTGAGGTTGACGTCTAGCACCGTATCCCAGTCGGTTTCGGTCACCTCAAGGGCCGGCCTGCGGATATTGACGCCGGCATTATTGACCAGAATGTCGATCCGGCTCGATTGATCGACGACGCTCTCGACGCAACGGGTGATCGATTCGAGGTCGCGGACATCGAGCGCGCGGACGTGGCCGGTGCCGCCGGCATGGGTGATGCGTGAGAGGGTTTCACCGGCGCGGTCGAGCCGGTCGGGCAGTTCGGTAATGAAGACCTCTGCTCCTTCGGCGGCGAGGGCGATCGCCGTCGCCTGACCTAACCCGGAGCCCGCCCCGGTCACAATCGCCACTTTCCCCGTCAGCAGGCTGCCCAACGTGCTTCCTCCTCTGTCCGGTCGGGATTGTAGGGGAGTCGAGAAGTCGAGGAGTCGAGAAGTCGAGGAGTCGAGAAGCAGGGCGCGGAGACGCATGTAGGGATGATTGCGATCCACCTGCCGGTCGTGGTGACATGACCGCCTGACCGGTACGCTCTTCTCCGAACCCCGAACCCCGAACCCCGAACCCCGAACCCCGAACCCCGAACCCCGAACCCCGAACCCCGTAATCTCGCCGTATGCCGTTGACCACAGTTCAGCGTTGTGCTAGTTTGCCTAACGTTTCTACAAACCAGAGCGCAGAGGAATCAGGGCAGTTCGCCCGATACTCGTTTCACCTACCTTGGGCCACGCGAACGCCTCGAAGTCATGGCGTTCCCTGGTAATAGCGACAGTCACGGCGTTTTGCTGCGACTGTGGACCAACTACCGACGGAGGAAGTTCGAGATGGGTCAGCTTGGGAAGGGTCTGAACCGGAAAGAGGTTCGCTCGCTCGTAAACAACATCACGCGTCGCGGCTTTCTTGGTGGTGGTGCGGCATTCACCGCCCTCGCGGCCATGGGCGGTCTCCGTCCGGGTGTGACAGCCGCCGAGGCCATCGCAAACCTCGGCATCATTCCAGACGATCTCCCGGCCACGAAGTACAAGGCCGCCACGATCGAGGTCGGCGCTGCGTCGACCTGGGTTAGCCATGGCATCGAGACGTCCAAGTTCTTTGGCAGCCTGCTGGGTGTCGAGGTCGAGGCCTTTGATGGTCAGTTCGACCCGGCCAATCAGCTGTCCGCGTTCCAGACGGTGTCGCAGGGTACCTACGACTTCGTCTGCGTCCACCCGGCCGCATCCGACGCACTGATCGACGGATCCGATGCGGTCATCGCCAAGGGCTGGCCCCTGGTGGTTATGGACACGCGCCTGGTGCAGGATCCGGAAGCCTTCAAGAGCTACGGACACATGACATTCATCGAGCCCGATAACATCTACATGGGTTTCACGGTCGCCAACGAGCTCTTCAAGGCGATCGGCGGCGAGGGTGAGGTCATCCACACCCAGGGCCAGCTCGCCCACACCGGCGCGCAGGGCCGCGCCCAGGGCTTCAAGCTCGCGCTCGAGGCGTACCCGAACATCAAGGTCGTCGACGAGCAACCGGGCGACTGGCAGGGGCCAATCGTGGCCTCACTTTGGCAGGATCTGCTCCAGCGCTTCCCGAATGTCGTGGGTGGCTTCTTCCACTCCGACGATATGGCGCTCGCGGCGCGGGCGGTCATCGACTCGGCCGGAAAGCGCGACCAGATCAAGATCGTTGGCGTGGATGGCCTGAAGAATGCCTGCGAGGCGATCATCGCCGGCGATATGACGGCGTCGGTCATCAACCCGTCCGGCCGCATCCACGGCGGGTCGATCTGGGCTGGCTACCTCAAGGTATCCGGCACGGACAAGTACTCTGCTGGCGGTGACATGCCGAAATTCATCCGCGCGGACGGCGGACCGATCGTTATCGATAATGCGCCCGGCTATATCTGGCTCGGCGACAACCTCCAATACTAGAGGGCCCGACCGGAGCCGGCGGGGATGAGGATCGGATCGATGGCGGAAACACCCGGAACGCTCAACGTGGAGCAGGATGTGTCATCGTCCTCCCTCACCTCTCCGGCCACCGGCTACCTACCGGCCGAGGGCGAGGAATCGCCCTCGGCCGGTTCTGTTCCCCCTGATGGCTCGATCGTCCTCGAGCTGCGCAATGTCGTCAAGCGGTTCGGCGGGGCAGTCGCGCTCAGTGGCGTCGATTTCACGCTGCGACGCGGCGAGATTCATGGGCTGCTCGGCGAGAACGGGGCCGGCAAGAGCACGCTCATGAAGATCCTCAGCGGCGTCTACTCGCCGGATGAGGGCGAGATCATCCTCGAAGGGGAGCCCGTCAAGTTCCATTCCCCGGCCGGCGCCAAGGCGCTTGGCATCGGGATGATCTATCAGGAACTGACGAACATGCCCACGCTGACCGTTGCCGAGAATGTCTTCCTTGGCCGGCAGTACACCAACAAATTCGGCCTCATCGATTGGGGCCGCATGCGCAAGGACGCGGCCGACGCGCTGCACAGGCTGGGCATCGATATCGATGTCACCCAGCGCATGGGTCAGCTTTCGCTCGGCAATCAGCAACTGGTCGAGATTGCCCGGATTATCCTCTCCGGTGCCAAGATCATCGTGCTCGACGAGCCAACATCCGCGCTGTCCGGTCCGGAATCGGAGCGCCTTTTTGGCCTGATGCGGCAGCTCAAGGCGCGCGGCACGAGCATGATCTTCATCAGTCATTTTCTCGAGGACGTGATGGCCGTCTCGGACCGGATCACGATCCTCAAGAACTCGCGCAAGGTCGCCGAGCTCGAGAATGCCGGCCTGACCAAGGCCAAGCTGGTCGAGCTGATGATCGGCCGTGATGCGACCGAGCTGGCCGAGAGCTACGAGGGCGGCACGCAATTGCCGCCACGGGTTACGGGCGAGATCGCCCTTCAGGTCGAGTCGCTTTCGGTGCCGGGCGAATTCGAGGACGTCACGTTTGACGTCAAGCACGGTGAGATCCTCGGCATGTTCGGCTACCTCGGCGGCGGCATGACCGAGGTCGCGCGGTCGCTGTTCGGCCGGCTCAAGCCATCGCAGGGGACCATCGAGCTGGACGGCGAGACGGTGCGACCGACAACGCCAATCAAGGCGAAGCGACTCGGCATCGCTTACCTGACTGAGAATCGCCGGGCCACGATTTTCCCGCGCCATGAGATCTACAAGAACATCACGCTCGCGCATCTGGCACACCTCGTGCCGCCGCTTTTTTCGGCGCGCAGCGAGATGGACGTGGCCGACGAACAGATCAAGCTGACCGGCGTGCGCCCGGCCAACTCGCGGATGCTGGCCGGTCACCTCTCGGGTGGAAATCAGCAAAAGGTCGTACTGGCCAAGTGGCTGACGAAACGGCCGAAAGTGCTGATCCTGAACGAGCCGACACGGGGAATGGATGTCGGGGCCAAGCGCGAGGTGCTCGATCTCATCCGCAAGCTCAAGGCGCAAGGGGTGGCGATCATCCTGATGTCAACCGAGCCGGAAACGGTCATGGCTGAGTCCGATCGCATCATCGTCATGTCCAAGGGAAGGATCACGGCCGAGCTCGTCGATCAGGAAGTGACGAAGGAAGAGTTACTGGTCCACGCATGAATTGCCGGCGCCGGTGCGCCATAACTGTCGACAGGGTTGGGGAGGAAATCGATGAGTGCGGATGCGATCACAGTCCCGGGCGGCGTGCCCGGGCCACGGACCGGCAACCCGGTCCTGCGATGGAGTGCCCGCAACGCGCGCATCGTCGCTCCGCTGATCACCCTGATCGTGGAGATCATCTTTTTCTCGTTCGCCTCGGATGTCTTCCTGACCCGGGGCAACTTTCAGAACGTCGTCTCGCAGGTTGGCCCGGTGGCGGTCGCGGCGACGGGGATCACCTTCGTGCTGCTCTGCGCGGAGATCGACCTGAGCATCGCCTCCATCTCGGTCTTCTGCGGGATCGTCGCGACTTACATTTTCAGCAACGACTGGCATGGGCTTGGCCAGTGGGGGATCGTGATCGCGGCGGTGGCCGGTGCGGCGATAGGCCTGATCAATGGGTTCTTCATCTGCTACGTCGGCATCCCCTCGTTCATGATGACGCTCGCGATGCTGACGATTGCCAAGGGCATGGGCACCTACATCACGCAGGGCAAGCCGATCTTTGATGCGCCACCGCTGATGGAGCACCTCGCCAGCGTCGGCAACAAATTCCTCGGCATTCCGCTGATCGGCTTTGTCGCACTCGGCTTTCTGATCATTGGGGACGTCATCCTCAACTACACGAAATTCGGCCGCTACGTCTTTATGACCGGCGGCAACCGGGAAGCGGCCGAGATGTCGGGCGTCGACACGCGGAAAGTGCTGCTGAACGTGATGGTCATCTCCGGCTTCACGGCCGGCATGGCCGGGATGCTTTTCGTCGGGCGGCTCAAGAGCGCCAACCCGGCGGCAGGCGGCAGCCTGCTCATCGACACGATCGCGGCCGTCGTGCTCGGCGGCACGTCCCTGTTCGGCGGCGAGGGCGGCATGAAGAACACCGCGCTCGGCCTGTTGATCTTCGCCTTCCTCAGCAACGGCCTCAATCTGTTGCCGTGGGTCGACATCTACTTCAAGGAAGCCCTCCAGGGCATCATCCTGGTCGCCGCCCTCGTCCTCAACGTCGTCGCCCTGAAGCTGGAGAAAGTGCAAATCCAGACGGAATAACGGGTTGAGGGTTGATGGTGGTCGGTTAATGGAACGCATATCCACCCACCATCCACCATAAGTGGATCGGCGACTGCTCAGCTGCTCGCCCCCCCGACTGCTCGCCTCGTGCCGTGCGAGAATGACCTCATTGATCCGTCGTAGGTTGAGGTCGAGAGATATGGCCCAGAAACAGGATGCAATGGATGCGTTGCTGGCCGGGTTTCGCGGCAGCACGGTGGTCGATCTGACCGTCGCGCTGTCGGAAGAGTTGCCCTGCGCCTGGCCGACGCATATGCCGTTCCAGCGCAAGCTCTACAACTACTTTGCCGACAACCCCAACCAGAATCAGCCGACCTGGGGTTTCCGCGGCCCGTACCATACCGCGGTTCTGACGATCGACGAGCATTGCGGCACCCACATCGACGCACCATCCCACTTCATCCCGCCAAAGGATTCCGGACTGCCGAACGCGGCCGAGATCGGCTCGCAGACGCTCGAAAAACTCGACCTGGGCAAGATGATGGGTCCGGCGGCGGTGATCGATGTCACCGAGCTGACCGGCCAGGGTGAGGGCGGGGTCAGCCCCGAGATCACGCCAGAGTTGATCGAGCGCTGGGAAGCTCAGCATGGGCAACTTCAGCCGGAGGACATCGTCCTCTTCCGCTCGGACTGGGATCAGCACTACGTCCCGAAGCCGGACGGCGACAGCTACGTCCTGAACCCGTTCCTGCTCCAGAAGGGGCCGGGCTGGCCGACGCCGGGCATTCCCGCATTGCAGCTTCTGCTCGATCGCGGCGTGACCACGATCGGGCTCGACGGGGTCAGTGTTGGCGCGTCGCACGACGGCGTTCCGCCGCATGTCTTCGGCCTCGGTCGCGGGATGATGTACGTCGAGTTGCTGGCGAACCTCAAGGAGGTTCCGCCGCGGGGCGCCTTCTTCATCTTCCTGCCGATCAAGATCAAGGGCGGCAGCGCGGGTCCCGGCCGGGCGGTCGCGCTCGTTCCGTAGTTCAATCCATTCAACAAGGGGAGCACCATTCCGTGGCAGACAGGTTTTTGATCATTGGCGCGCTCGGCTTCATCGGCGCATGGACAGCCAAGCGGCTGATCGACGAGGGTGCGGGCGTCGTCTCGTACGACCTGCCGGGCGATCCGCATCGCCTGAAGCTGATCATGCCCAATAGCGACGTGGACAAGATTACCTTCGTCGAGGGCGATGTGACCGATCAGGCCGGGCTCGAGAAGGCGGTTGCGGACAACGGCATCACGCACATCGTCCACCTCGCGGCCCTGCAGGTGCCGAGCGTGCGGGCAAACCCGGTCCTCGGCATGAAGATCAACGTCGTCGGCACCACGATTGTCTTCGAGGTCGCGAAGAACTTCGCCGAACAAGTCCAGTCAGTCGTCTATGCCAGCTCGGTCGCGGTCTATGGTCCAGCATCGGACTACCCGGCCGGTCCGATCGCCTTTGATGCGCCCCTGCTGCCGACCACGCTCTACGGCGTGACCAAGGAAGCGAACGAGGGCACGGCCGAGGTCTACTGGCAGGATTACAAGGTTCGCAGCGTCGGCGTGCGTCCGGCCTTCGTCTATGGCCCTGGCCGGGATGTCGGCATGACCTCGACCCCGACCAAGGCAATGCTGGCCGCTGCGGCCGGTCGGCCGTATCACATCTCCTTCGGCGGCACCGGCTTCTATCAGCATGGTGACGACGTGGCCAAGGCCCTGATCCAGTCGGCGCGGGCGAAGATCGATGGCGCGCCTTGCTTCAATCTCGGCGGCACCCGGGTCTCGATGACCGACGTGATCGACGCGATCACGGCCGCCGCGCCGGAGAGCGCCGGGACGATCACCGCCGAGTCAAACCAGCTCCCATTCCCGGACGAGTACGACGGCGCCCCGCTCGATCAGGCGGTCGGCCCGATCGGCTGGCGCTCGTTCGTCGATGGCACCCGCCAAACCATCGAGCACTTCAAGGAGGCGATCGCGGCAGGTCGGATCGACGTCGACCGGGCGATTGCCTAGAGCATGCGCCACCGAAGCGGGGCATGGTAACCCCGCGCGACGATTTGGGCAGGCTAACGAAGGGATTGTCAATGGGTTTGGGTCGGATGGACGGGAAGTCGGTTCTGATTACCGGCGCGGCGTTCGGGATCGGGCGGGCGACGGCGGAAAAGTTCGCTGACGAGGGCGCGAACCTGGTCATCCAGGATATCCAGGCGGAACCGCTGCGCGCGTTCGAGGATCAGCTGCGCGGGGCGGGCGCCATGGTCACCGCGATCGTCGGTGACGTCGCGAAGGAAGAGGACTGCCGGGCGGCGGTCCAGGCTGCGGTCGTTACCAACGGGCGGCTCGACGTCGCGGTGGCAAATGCCGGCATCATTCCGCTCGGCGATATCATCGAATCGACGGCCGAGGATTGGGACAAGGTCATGTCGATCGACGGCCGGGGCATGTTCCTGACCTGCAAATACGCGATCGAGGCCATGCTCAAAACCGGCGGTGGATCGATCATCTGCCTGTCGTCGATCTCTGGCCTGGAGGGGCAGAAGCGGCAATCGACCTACGGGCCGGCCAAGTTCGTCGCGACCGGCATCACCAAGCACCTCGCAATCGAGTGGGCGGACCAGGGAATTCGGGTCAACGCGGTGGCGCCGGGGACGATCAACACCGAGCGGGTGCAACGCTTGCCTGAAGAGCCGGGCGGTCCGGAGTACCTCGAAGCGATCAAGAAGCTGCACCCGATGGGCCGGATCGGCGATCCTGCCGAGGTCGCCAACGCGATCCTCTTCCTGGCCTCAGACGAGGCGTCGTTCATCACGGGCGTCGTCCTCCCGGTCGACGGCGGCTATCTCGCCCAATAACCGGTACGACCGCCACGCATTGTGCATCGGGTTGCCGCGTTTGAGCGTACGCCATTGCGGAGCCGACGAAATTCCGTAACGGGCTGGTTCGCGGCTATACTTGCCGGTCGGGTTCGCCGATGCTGGCGGCTACGCTCCCGTCCGTTGTCATCGCCCTGGTGATGCGCATCAGCTGCCCGGCTGTCTCGCGAGCCGGGTGATCACTGGATCCGATGTCCGAAACTGCACAGTCGATCGCACCCCAAGACTCAGTGACGCTGCCCGGGGCATTGCCAGGGGTCACTCCTGCCGACGCCCGGGCCCGAGCGCGGGCACTGGCCGAACGAGTCTGGTTCCCGGATACGCTCGGTGTGATCGGTGTCTTGCTGGTGACCGCATTGCTGGCCTGGCATCGGCTCTGGCTCGAGAACGGCCTTGCCTACCTCGACGTCGCCACGTTTTACATGCCCTGGTACGCGCACCTCGGTGAGGCGGTCCGCGCGCTCGATATCCCGGGCTGGAACCCCTACGTCTTTTCCGGAACGCCGTTTGCCGGCGACCCGCAATCCGGCTGGTGGTACTTCCCGGCGATGGCCATCTTCAGCCTCTTCGAGCCGGTTCGCGCCTACCAGATTTTCCTGATCTTCCACCTCGCCTTCGCCGGCGTGACGACCTATATCCTCTGCCGAATGTACGGGTTGCAGGTCATCCCGAGCCTGGCGGCCGGCGCGGCGTACCAATCCGGTCCGTTCGTCTCGCACGTCAGCTGCTGCCTGATTCATGTCCAGCTCGCGACCTGGATCCCGATGGCCCTGATCGGCGTCGAGACGACCGTGCGCTCGAAACATACGAACCGGCGCGCGATCGGCTGGGTGATCACCGGTTTCTCGATGAGCCAGATGATCGCCGGGTGGCCGGGGCAGGGCATGTACAACGGCTGCCTGTTGACCGGGGCATACCTTGCCTTCCGTATCCTGCTCTCGCGGGAGAACGGCGTGCTCGGCGCGCGGGATCGGCTCGTACGGCTGGTCGGCGACAGCGCCGGGGTGCTCACATTCGCGCTGCTCTGGGCGGCCGGGGGCCTCTTGCCGCGCATGGACATCGTCAGCCGCACCAATGTGGCCTGGGGCGAGTACGACGGCTTCGAGACCAACAGCTACGCCTCGGGCTGGCAAGTCTATACCGTGCTCGACCGGCTCTTCACCGATAACAACGGCTATCGCTCGATGCTTTTCTACCTCGGCACTCCTGTCATCATCCTGATGATCATCGGCGTCGTGCTGGCATGGCGCAAGCCATGGGTGCAGTTCATGACCGGGGTGACGATCCTGACCTCGATCATGACCCTCAAACCGACCTTCATCCACGAGATCGTCTTCCTGCTGCCGCGCTACGAGGCCCTGCACAGCCATGTTCCGAGCCGGATTCTGGCTGTGCAGTGGATCGCACCGGTAGTCCTGGCGGCCACGGCCCTCGATACCCTGATGCACTCTCCTGCGCGCGATCGCATCCTGCGCGCGGTCGGGATCGCGTTCGGCATCTGGACCGGTGTGGCGTTGCTTCTGCAGGTCGGTAACCGTCCGGTGCCCGGTGCGATGGTCGTGGCCGCGGTCATGACAGCCGGAATCGTCTGCCTGTTCGCAATCGTCACGACGCCGCCAAGCGATCGCTACAGCCGGTTCGTTCCGCGCGCGCAGGCGGGCCTGGCGATTCTGCTGATGCTGCTCGTGATCGGCGATCCGGCCGGCCGTCGGCTCGTCTCGACGCTTGAGACCGGCCAGACGATGTCGGAAGTGATCCGGATCCCGACGGGCCCGGTCAGCCGGCAGGCGGTGCCGGAGAACGATGCCACGACCGATCCCGGTGGCGCGGGCGAGTTCCTGCAGGAGAAGCGGGATGCGGGCGAGTATTTCCGCTATTTCGGCTATGACAACGTCCTGCAACAGGGCGGTGAGAGTTATCCCTCGACCTACCGCGAGAACTTCGGGAATCCGACCGCGATCGCAATCCTCGTCAATGCCCGGGCGATGCGACTGCATCTGAACGATGTCCAGGGCTATAACCCGGTCCAGCTCAAGAACTACGTCACCTATCTCAATCAATTGAACGATGCGGTCCAGAACTACCACGACGCCCAAATCTTGCCGGACGGCCTGAACTCGCCGCTCCTGAACATCCTGAACGCGCGGTACATCATTATCCCGAACGAGGCGGTCGGACAGCGCCCGCGGGCGGATATCATGCTGCTGCTGGCGTCTTACCCGGAAGTCTTCCGCAACGACACCGTGCGGATACTCGAGAATCCGCACGCCATGCCGCGTGCCTGGATCGCCCATCGCGTGGTGCAGGCCCAGCCGGAGCTGGCTGCGGGCATGATCGCGACGCCGGGATTCGATCCGGCTGAGACGGTAATCCTGAGCCCCGCTGCCGGCACAGTGGTGACGGCGAAACCCGCCAATCCGCAAGCAGAATCGGTTCAGATCGTCGCGTACGAACCGGACCGGGTCGTGTTGAAGGTTCACGCCGATGCCGATGGAGTCCTCGTTCTGAGCGAGTCGTACGAGGAGGGCTGGCATGCGCACGTCGATGGGGACAAGGCGCCGGTCGACGAGGCATACGGTGTGGTTCGGGCGGTGCCGATTACGGCCGGTGATCACACGGTAGTCTTGACGTACGATCCGTGGTCTCTGCGATATGGGTTTTATCTTTCGCTGCTCGGCGCCGCGCTCTCGCTGGCGGTGATCGGCGCGTTTGCCGTTCGGCGGATGCGCGGTGGCGCGTTGGAGGTTGATAGTTGATGGCTGATGAGCAGCGGCCGGTGCGCCCAC
>DASQCG010000582.1:0-2866 GCA_035634825.1 Thermomicrobiales bacterium
AGAGGTTCGAGCCCTCTATCGCCCACCAGCATGCGACACGGATCCACTGCCAAGGTAGCTCAGTTGGTAGAGCTCACGACTGAAAATCGTGCGGTCGCCGGTTCGAGTCCGGCCCTTGGCACCTGTGCCTGATCCTCAATCTGACTCCACCGGCAGATCCGGCCGCTCTCCCCACTCATTCCACGATCCGTCGTAGTTCGCAAAGTTGTCGTTGCTCAGACGATGCAGCGCGAAAAGCACGGCTGTCGCGGTGACACCGCCGTTGCAGTAGGCGATCGTCTTGCGCTGCGGCGTAATTCCGGCCCCCGCCACCAGTTCCGCGAGTTCCTCATCCGACTTCCACGTCCCATCAGGCGTGAAGAGCGATTTCGACGTGAGGTTGACGGAGCTCGGGATGTGGCCCTTGCGGCTTCCACGCCAGACCCGACCCGTGAATGTATCGGCATCACGCGCATCGACGATCACGGCGTCGGGTGAGCCGATCTTTTCCGCCACGTACTCCCACGTCGCGCGAATGTCGGGTCGAATCATGGGCGTGAACTCGGCAGAGGTGGGTGACGGCACGATGTCGGTGATCGGTCGGCCCTCACGCTGCCACTTGTTGAAGCCGCCATCGAGGATCGCCACGTTGTCGTGACCGTAGTAGCGGAGCGCCCACCACATCCGGGTGGCAAAATGGCCGCTCACGTGATCGATGATCACCACGGCCGTTTCGTCGCCGATGCCGCGCTCTTCCATCGCCCGCTTGAACCGCTCCGGCGGCGCGATCTGGGTTTTCACATGGTCGTCCGGGTCGGTGATGTCCGCTGTCCAGTCCACGAAGACCGCACCCGGGACGTGACCGGCAAGATACTCATCGGTTGCCGGGACGTAATCGGCCACCTGCTTGCCGCCGCCGAGATCGCGGGAATTGACATAACCGCGGATGTCGATGATGCTCAGACCGTCGGTGCCGAGATGATGCTGCAGCCACTCCGTGGTCACGAGCGAGTCTTCGAGATGAACCATTGAGCTCCCCCTCCGATGTGTCGTGTGGCCGGCCCCGCGCAGTAGCGCGGTGTCATCCGGCGTTATCCCTGAACCGTACAGTACCTGAATCGGGAATTGGTTTGGTGGAGGTGCGAAATCGAACATGGCGGCTACAGGTGACGACCTCAATCCGAACAAGGTTGCCGCGGAGCTTCCGACTGAGTCTCTCATCCGTGCCAATCCAACCCGCCGGCGAATCCTTGGTGGAGCGGCCGCGCTGATTGCCGCGAGTATCGGTGCAGGCTCTGGCGTACTCGCACATGGCGGAGACGACGATGAGGATGAAGATCAGTCAGGTCCCGGTGGCGGCCATGACGACGAGGATCACCACGGCCCGCCCCCGGAGCAGAGCACTCAGGTTGCCGATGTCACGACAGTGCGGATCGTCGATGAGCGGTTCGAACCAAACAATATTCTGATCGAGACCGGCCAGACCGTCACCTGGGAGAATCAAGACGACGACCAGCACACGGCCTCAGGGCGCGGCATGGACACCGGTATTATCAATCCCGGTGATAGCGTGACGGTCACCTTCCTCGAGCCGGGCGAGTTCAACTACTCGTGCAACTTCCATCCCGAGATGCTTGGCCTGGTCACGGTCACCGGCGAATCGAAGGCGACGCCCCAGGCAAGTCCGGAAGCCAGCCCAGTCGCGGCTGCCATGGAGCTTGCGATCAAGATCATCGACTTTGCATTCGACCCAGAGAAGGCGACTGTGGCAGTCGGTGGCACGGTGACCTGGAACAACGCAGGAAAGACGCCGCACACGATCTACGCGGATTGGGCGAAGTCGGACATCCTCAATCCTGGAGACACCTTCTCGCACGTATTCGCCAAGGCTGGCACGTTCGAGTACCAATGCGGACTGCACCCGGCGATGGTCGGAACCATTCAGGTCGTTGAAGGCGGGACACCGAGTTCTGAATTGAGCCGGGCCACTCCGGACTCCCCCTAATGAACGCCCGGGGCGCGATCTGGTCAAGCGAGGGGACCATTCTCCCCGTTGCCCCGTTTGACACGAAAAGGTGTGCAGGCGTATCCTGCTTGCGGATGGAGGCACGGCCTCCGGAGGTATGCGGTGTCCGGTCGATTCGTAGTAGGTCTCGTACTTATTGAGCTCCCGATTACCGGGGGCATTTTGAGTTGCGGAGGCTAACGAGGATCAGGCGCAAGCGCCAGGAGAATATTCAAGAGTTCGGAGGCCTCCCAAAGTCGGGAGGCTTTTTTGATGCGTCGCCTTCCGGGCTGGAACGGAAACAACCGTCAGAGAAGGATCGGAGAACCAGATGGCAGTCGCACAACCACGGGAACTGCTGACACGACGCCCGCGCCGAAGCGAGCAGAGGCAACTGCGCACCGTTGCCGAGATGGAGGGCGTCCGCATGACCGGCGCCCAGATTACCTGCGCCGCGCTGGAGGCTGAGGGCGCCGATCTGGTATTCGGCTATCCGGGCGGGGCGGTCATCCCGCTCTATGACGCCATTCCGTCCTCGAACCTGCACCACGTGCTGGTGCGGTTCGAGCAATGGGCGGCGCTGGCGGCCGACGGCTACGCCCGCGCAACCGGTAAGGTCGGCGTCTGCATCGCGACATCGGGTCCCGGCGCGACGAACCTGGTCACGGGTTTGGCCAACAGCCAGTTGGATTCCGTTCCGGTGGTTGCGATCACCGGTCAAGTCGGTCAGGCACTGATCGGCCGGGATGCCTTCCAGGAGACGGACATTACCGGCATCACGCTGCCGATCACCAAGCACAACTACCTGGTGCAGTCGGCCGACGAGATCGCCCCGACGATCAAGGAGGCGTTCTACCTGGCGCGATCCGGCCGACCCGGGCC
>DASQCG010000583.1:0-3104 GCA_035634825.1 Thermomicrobiales bacterium
TGCGACGGCGAGCCTCAATTCATGGCTCCGCAGACGGCATCGTTCGATGAGGCTTTAGCGTCAACCAAAGCGATCGGAGCAGGCGCGACGGTTCACGTCGTTGGCATCGACCAGCCACTCATCGTGTCGAACCAGATTGGCTGCCGTCCGGTTGAGCGCGTATTCCAATCGCTCATGTCCTCGGTCCGCAACGCAATTCAACCAGCCAATCGCACCAAGGCGGAACTCTTCGGTGACGGCGCGCCGATCTGGTCATTCCTGTGTGACCTGGATGCGGACCTCCACTGGTCCCGGTCCATTGGCGCGACATCAGGCACGTACGCGATCGAGATCTACCCGGCCGCGGCGCTCCTCGGACTGTTTCCGCAGTTCCTGGCGCGGGGCCGGGCAGCAAAGTACAACCCGGCAAACAAGACTTTCGACTTGGCCGATTGGCGCTTGGTTTGCCATTCCCTGGCCGACCTCGGCAGCAAACTCGGACTTGATGGGTTGCCGGAATGGGCGTTGGCCCATGGGCGCATCGTCAAGCCGCGCAAGGCGGATCAGGACCGCCTGGACGCTGCCATTTGCGTCGTCGTCACATACCTCTGGTGGAAATATGGACTTGACCGTTCCATCGTGGTCGGAGATCTCGAGACCGGGTACATCGTCACCCCGTACGGCCCGGAGATGTCGCGGCGGCTTGAACGCCGCGCCGCTGATCGGGCGGTGCCGATTCAGCGTGCTGAATTGTCAGGTGCCTTCAGCTCAACCAACTCTCCGGAACCCGAAATCACCATTCGGGATGCTGGGTCGGCGGATGCCGAGGCGATTGCAGAGATCTACAACCAGGGGATTGAGGATCGCGTCGCTACGCTCGAGACGCAGCTTCGCACCGCGGACGAGCGGGCACAGTGGCTGACCGCAAAGGGACCGCGCCACCCTGTGATCGTTGCAGTCGATGGAGATGGTTCAGTCGTCGGCTGGGGCTCGCTCAACCAGTTCAACCCGCGCCCGGCGTACGATCACGTCGTCGAGTTCTCCGTCTATGTGTGTCGGGACCAGCGCGGCCGCGGGATCGGTGATGCCCTGCTGACCGCGCTCGAGGCTCGGGCGCGGGCGCTCGGCTACCACAAGATGGTGCTGGCCGCGTTCCCCTGGAATGCCGGCGGCATGCGCCTCTACCAGAAGCACGGCTTCACAACGGTTGGGGTCTACCGTGAACAGGGCCGCCTCGATGACCGCTGGGTCGACGTGATCCTGATGGAGAAGATCCTGGACTGAGGGCGTGGGTCAGGAGGCTTTGCGGCGAACAGGTCTTGCACGCTCTGCTTCCGCCTTCTTTTCGGCGTCAACGTAGCTGCGAAGCACCGCGTTGATCCGGGTCTGGTATCCCTCACCTTTGGACTTGAACCAATCCAGCACATCCTGATCGAGCCGAATCGTTATCTGCCGCTTTGGATCGAGAATGATCGAAACTGGGATCGCGTGTTCCCAGTCGAATTCGCCCTCCTCCTCAACGTCGATTGCTGCCTCGATTTCTTCGTCCGTGAGCGCGCGCACTCGCTCCCAATCGGTCAGGTCTTCACCCCGCTCACGCATTTCACGGAGCTCGTCGAACGTGTAACTGACGATATTGCCGTCTCTCCGCACGACTCGCACTCCTCACTGAGATCAACCTAATTTTGGCTCCGCGCGGCGTCCAGACTGCGGTAATGCAATCTCCATCTACGACCGCCACGGTAGTGATCCGAACTTCTGAGGGTCGACCGGACAACAGGTTCAGAATTGGACGTCCGTCGAAGATGTCCTGGGCTACCTGGAAGTCGATGCCGTGCTTTTCGATATTCGCGAAGCGCTTCGCCTCGTCCCACTCGAAGTCAAACACGGCTTGTAACTACAAGTGTAACTACAGCGGTCAACTCCCCTGCGCCTCCCGCTGCTTTTTGTGCCAGCGGATCAGGCCGAGCGTGGCCATGTAACTCGGCGTCGCCCACTCCAGGTTGACCAATACGCCCGGGTGGACGTCGCCCACGCCCTGCTCCATCCGCTCGTGCAGGCGGCGCGTCAGCTCGTCCGGTTCGACCCCGGCATCGAGTGCCTCGGTCCCGATCCGCAGGAACTCGTCGAGGTTCGGACCGAGATCGGCCAGGTGCCGATCGACATCCCGGAACTCGCCGAAGTGAGTCAGGTAAAGCCGGTCGAGATCGAACCCCTGCAACCGATCGATGCTCTCCCACCACTTGACCGGATCGAGATCCGGCGGTGGGGTCGGTGGGCAAACGTAATCGGTGCCCTGCATGCGCACCCCGCCGACATCTCCGGTAAAGGCAATCCGGTCGGCCAGGTCGACGTAGGCGACATGGTGATGGGCATGTCCCGGCGTGAAGGCCGCCAGCATCCGCCGACCCGCCACTTTGATCAACTCGCCGTCTAACAGGACATGGACCTGGTCCTCGGCGATCGGCGCGAACTCGCCCCAAAGCGGCTCCATCTGGTCGCCGTAGATCCGGGTCGCGCTGGCGACCAGCTTCGACGGATCGATCATGTGCGGCGCGCCGAAGGGGTGGACGTAGACGCGCAGGTTCGGATTGTCGCGCGCCAGCGGACCGGCCGCGCCCGCATGGTCGAGATGAATATGCGTAACCAGTGCGTGCGTCAGTTCACTGATGTCGTGGCCGGTTTGGGCGATTCCGGCCTGCAGGTTGGCCAGGCATGAGCTCGGTCCGGTCTCGATCAGCGCCAACTCCCCGTCGCCGGCCATCAAATAGGCCGCGATCACCCCGGCCCGGTCCTGAAACCCGAGGTCGATCTGCCAAAGTCCATCGCCGATCTCGGCAACGGCCGTCTCCTGCGAATAGATGCCGGGGTCGCGATCGCTCATAGCTCTCCTCAGTGGTCTATGGTCACTGGTCTTCCGTTTTCGGTTTTCCGAGGAAACTGCTCGCGTCCTCGACTGCTCGCCTCACGTATCAAATCCCAGTCCCAGCCGATCAAGTGTCCTGAGCCAGAGACCGCGCTTGCCCTGGCTGCGATCAGCGCGGGCGATCTCCCGCTGGGTGAAGATGATCACTGCCGAACGCAATGGCTCCGGCGGGAAGGGCACCGGGCGCTTCTTCGTCAGG
>DASQCG010000584.1:0-6291 GCA_035634825.1 Thermomicrobiales bacterium
CGGCACGGCCGGTGTCAGCGCGAAGGCAAGGACCACCGTGCCGAAGATCGTCGCCGTCACGACTTGCGCGTGCGGCCAGTCCCGCAGCCGCGCCGACCGGGCAATCGAGAGCGCGCCGGCGACGGAGCCGAGTCCGACCGCCCCGAGCAGGATGCCGAGGCCGGTCGAGCTGAGGCCAAGCTCGTCCCGCGCGAAGACCGGCATCAGGTTGATGTACGGCATCACCAGCACGGTCGGCGCGAGGGCCATCAGGATCAGCATGGTCAGGAAGCGATCGGACAGCACGATCCGGAAGCCAACCATCAGGCTGGACCAGTCCATCTTGCCGGGCACGCGATTGCCCGTAGAGCGCGGCAACCGCCACGTCGTGGCCAGCGCGCCGATCTGGAGCGCGGCGGCGATGGCGAAGGTGCCACCGGCGCCGACCACCGCGATCAGCACGCCGGCCAGGGACGGTCCGATCACACGGGTCAGATTCTGCGTGGCGGCGTTGAGCGCGATCGCGTTGGTCAGGTCCGCCCGGTCGACCAGCGACGGCACGATCGTGGTCCGGCTCGGGAAGACGAAGGACATCGCACTGCCGTAGGCCGCGACCAGGATCAGCATGGTCCACGGATGAAGCATGTCGATGCCGACCAGCAGCGCGAAGATGGCGGCGACGATCATGACGCCGGCCTGAGCGAGCAGGAGCACGATCCGGCAGTCATAACGGTCGATCAGGACGCCGGCCGGGAGCGAGATCAGGAGCAGGGGAATGCCGCTGACGAAGCCGGAGAGGCCGACGAAGAAGGGCGAGTCGGTCATCTCGAGGGCCAGCCAGCCGACGGCGACCTGGTACATCCAGAAGGCGGTGTTGGTGCCAAGCGTCCCGATCAGGAGCAGCCGGAATGCCGGGTAGGTATTGACGGAATGAAGCATCCCCTCCCGGCGGGCCGCGAATGGTTCGGTGGTCGATGCCTGGGGTGATGCCAGTCGGGATGTGGTCAACGGCGGGGATCCTGCTCCGCTCCGGACGCGGGACGATGCGACAGCCTATCACGATGCCGGGATGGGCGCTCTCCGGTGGAAGCGGTTCCGGTGCCGAGGGGCAATCGTTGTGGGGCGCGGGTGCCTCTGTGCCCCGGGATCACCTGCAGGGCGATGACCGCTTCCGGCAGAGTGATTCCAAATACTCAACTGGTCATTCAGCGCCGCCCGGGGATAAATGCCTGGGCTGATCCATAGGAAGCCCACTAAAGGGGCTACCAGGAGGCAACGTTCGACGGCTCGCAACTCATTCAGTCCCTTTAGTGGACTTATTGTGATTTAGCCCGGTCCTTTAGCACCGGGCGGCGCCGGATTGCTGATTGAATATCCGACACTGGTTGTCCGGAGGTGATCATCGCCTTGCGGGGCGATCGCGGAGCACAGAGGTACTCGCGCTACGTCTCATCCAGGCGCCGAGGTTCCGTCCGGAGGGTGACGCGGGCGAGGACGGGGAGGTGGTCGGAGCCGGCGTTGGCCCTGCTCACCCAGGCCCGCTGCAGATCGAATTCGGGCGTGACCCAGATGTAATCTACCCGGCCGACCGGCGGGAGCGGCACCCAGGTCATACGGTGGTTGACGGTGCGGATCCGGCCCGGCCGGGTCGGGAAGGTAGCGCCCCGTCCCGTGCCGGCCACCCCAAAGGCATCGATCAGCCCGGAGTCGACCAGGTGCGTGTACTTCGGATTGCGCGGGGTCATGTTGAAGTCGCCGATCAGCACCGCCGGCGCCGTCCCGGTGACGTGCTCGGCCAGCTGGTCGATCTGGATGATCGTCTCAGGATCGAAGGTGACGCCCTGCCGGTTGACCTTTGGCGGGGGCGGATGGGCGACGAAGACGCTCACCGGCCGGCCATCGACATCGAGCACCACTCGCAGGTCCGGCCGGTGTTGGATGAGGTGTATCCACTCCTCTTCGACAACCGGAAATCGGCTGAGCAGGCCGCGCCCCTCGAATCCGGCCCCGCGCACGATTCGGTACGGGTAGCGATCGCGCGTGAGCCGATCGACCGCATCGGCCTGCTCCGCGCTCAACTCCTGCAGGCCGATCACGTCGGCGCCCGAATGGCGGAGCAGGCGGACGAGCAGCTCGGGCGTGGCGAGGCCGTTCCCGACGTTGAAGGTCATGATCGTCAGCTCGGACGTTGGGCGATCGCTCATCCGTTCAATTCCTGCCCGAGGTCGGTTCGCCAGCGTTCCAGCACGTGGTTCAGAGCCATCGCGCCGACGATCGGCTCCGATCCGGCATCGAGCTCGACCGGGTGGAGCACGAACGGCTGCGTCTGCGTCCCGCCGAGTCCGCCATGGCTGCCGACCAGCTCCTCGAAGGCGAAGACCTCACCGGTGGTCGGGTCGTACCGGCTCATGACGAGGATATCCGGTGCGTTGGCAAACGTGTCGGTCCGCTTCAGGTGGCGGGCTGCATTCGGCTCGTACGGCGCAAGCGGGTCCTCACCGGTGGCATAGCCGTGATCCAGGTAGCGGATGCCGCGCCCGCTGATAACCAGCCCGCCCTCGGTGCCGGAGTGGACCAGCACGAAGCCGATCCCTTCGTGCTGGATGAGACCGGGGATCAGCACCGGGAAGGTGTCGACGATCTGCTCGTAGGTGAGGCGGCCGGGCAGCTTCGGGAAGGAGATCAGGCCCAGGTTGCCGGAGGCGAGCACGACCACATCGCTGGCTTCGGCCTCGCCGGCGAGATCGACCGTCCGTGCCTGGCCGTGCGGTCGGAGCGTAGTTTCGTCGTCCGTGATGTTCCGATCGAGCGCGCGGCGGACGACCCTGGCCGTTCGCCGGTCGGCGCCGACGCGGAGGGCTTCGCTGATCGCGACGTTGAGATTGCCCCAGTCCTCGGTCGCGCGGTGGTCGATCGTGATTTGGGCGCCCGGCTCAACCAGCCCGGTGACGAGCTCGCCGAGGGTCTGACCGTATTGCTGGCGGAAGGTCGGGCCCATGCTCTGGCCGTGATCGGAGAGGATTACGAGGTGATATCGCCGTGGCGCGGAGGCAACCGCCCGTTCGAGGATCGCGAAGATGCGGTCGAGCGTCGCCAGTACCTTGAAGGCATCCGGCCGGTCGATCCCGGAGTGATGGGCGACCTCGTCGTAGGCGAAGAGCGTCACGTAGACGGCCGGCACGCCCCGGTAGACGTCGGAAAGCAGCATGAACAGCGCCGCTTCCTGCATCAGGGTCGTGGTGGCGGCGCGGATGAACGCGTAACGGAATCCGCGATGGATTCGCGGCCGGACATTGCGGCCGGCCTGCCACGCCGCCTGCCACCACTCGCGGATCACGTCGCCGAAATACAGCGCAATCGCCCGGGGCAGGGTGTATGGGTTGGCGAAGTAGGCGAGATAGCTGCCCGAGCCGGGCCGGGAGCGGTCGCCGAAGGTGCTGTAGGTGCAGACGCTGTCGGCCGCGTCGCCCGAGAAGACATTCCAGCGACTCCCGCCGCCACGCAGCAGTCCGATCTCGCGGGAGAGGCGCTGCTCGAGCTCGCGCGCTGTCCCCATGCTGCTCGAGACCATCAGCTTGCCTTCACCCTTGTCGTACCAGCGGTAGGCGGGGATATCGGTGTTGTCGCCGAGGAGGATGCCGGCCTGGCTGGCAGAGGTCTGGGAGGAGAGGTCCGGCTCCCAACCGGTGATCGTGTGCGATCCGCTCGATACCCAGCGGGCGACAGTCGGCATCCAGCCGCCGGCCAGCGCCTGCCGCAGGATGGGCTCGGCCAGCCCATCGATCTCGAGGAAGAGGATGCCCGGCACGTCCGAGGCTTCCGTATCGCCGTACTCACGCCGTATCGGGCGAGTCACGAACCAGTCGTAGGCGTCGTCATCTCGCAGGGAGAAGAGGGCGCCGAGGAGCGTGCTCCCGATGGTCAGCGCGACGACGACGAGGGCGGCGACCCACGGGCTGGAGACGTGGATGTGGCCGAGCTGGAGCTCCCCGATCAGGTCGGTGAACATCACCAGCAGGAAGGCGTTCAGCGCGAGACTGATGATTGGGAAGAGCAGCGGATGCAGGCGGGCCGAAAGCTGGTAGATGAAGGGCCAGGCTGCCGCCTGGACAAGCACGAACCCGACGGCGCCAAGCACGACCGAGGCCGTTCCGCCGATGATGAAGCCGGGGAGCAGCCAGGCCAGCACGATCAGCACCGCTGCCTGGAGCAGCGCCTCGCCGATCATCCAGCGGATCAACCGCAGGAGCGCCCGCGTCCGCGATTGGGAGATCTGCGGGGCGAACGCGGAGGGGCGCGAAGGGAAGGTCATCTCAGTGCACCGGTTTCACCTGGAGCATCGGACGAGTTTGTGTCCTGCTGCTCGTTCCAGAGCGTGGCGAGAGCCTGCCGCGGAGTCGGCACCGGCTCATCGCGGCGCCTGAAACTGAGGCGGATAAGCCAGATCAGCGTGGCGGCCAGGAGCGGCGGCACGAGCAGGAAGATTGCCCGCGTGCCGAAAACGGTCGCCAGCGCGCCGACGGCGAGCGTGCCGGTGAAGCCGATGGCGTTGGTCACAAACGCCTGCACGCCAAACGTCGTTCCCTGTACGTCGAGCGGCACGCGCCGGTTGACGTAGGTCTGGACCGAGGTCGCGGCACCGGCCTGCGCGAACTCGACCAGAATCGCGATCATGCCGGCCGCCAGGATCTGGTCACTGAGGTGGATATCGACCACCGACAACAGTCGGAGCGGGCTGAATCGCGCCAGTGCGCTCGCGACGACGTTGATCAGGCCGAAGAGGACCATGGCGCCGCTGAACACGGCCAGTGAGATGACAGCGAGCACGCGTTCCCCCGGCCAGCGGATGAGGATCGGAGCGGAGAGCTGCCCGATCAGCGCGCCGATCGCCCCGGGCGCGAAGATGTAGATCGCGTAGGTCGGATCCGCCCCGAGCACGGAGCGAACATAGATCGGTTGCAGCGAATCGAAGATCCGCGAGAGAACGGTGACGGCCGCACCGACCAGGATCATTGTGGCGACGGCCTGGTGCGCGAGCATCCAGGCGCCGGCCTCCCGGAATCCGCCGATCCGTGGTCGCTCTGCCTCGGTTTTCGCGGTCCGTCGTCGTTCTTCGGGGATACGCAAGGCGCGGATCGAGGCGAATAGGAAGAGCACACCGGCCGCGTACGCCGCGATCGTGATGCCCCACTGCTTGATCAACACCGGCGCCAGGATGGCGGAGCCGATCGCGGTGCCGATCCCACCGGCGAAGCCGAGCAGGACGGTGACCGTCGCCAGTTCGGCGGCCGTGGCGACCAATGCGACGGCGACCTTGAGCGCGGGCGAAGTGATCTGGGTCAGGATGCTGACGGCGAAGATGAGCAGAAAGAGCGCCCCGATCCCGGTTCCGAGGTAGCGCGGGACAACGAAGCAGAGCGCCGCCTGGGCGGCGTAGCTGAGGCCGAGGGCGACTCGCTTTGGCAGCGAATCGGCGACGGCTCCGCCCCGTACTCCGAAGACCAGTGCGGCCAGGGCGCCGCTGGCGCTCAGCAACGAGATCTCGATTTGCGACCCGCCGATCCCGGCGAGGTGGACCATCGAGCCGTAGCTCAGGATCTGCGATCCCGCCCTGGACAGGATCTGCGAGAAGAGCACGACTTCGACGGCCGGGCGCCGCAGGAGAGCGAGGTACCCCGGCGGCCGCTGCCTGTCCTGCGGCTTGTCTCTCCCTCGTCTCATGGTTGGCATTGTGCGCTATCGTCCATGGCGGAGTTGAGCCAGGGTAGCTGGAGGGTGCGGTGCTGGGTTATGCGGCCCGCTCTCAATGTCGCGCAAGAATCAGGAGGCGCGGAGAATCCGCCGTATGCTCCGACGGCGTTGTGCCAGAACGGCACGTCTGCGGGAGAGGTCCACGATGAATCGCCTGCATACCATCGCACGGCTCCAGTCGGTCTCGAAACGGGCGCGATGGTCCCGCCGATGGACGCCCAACAAGACACTACTTCCGGGATCTGAGCGCAACTCATGAGCCAGCCAGCCTCAGCGGTTGCCCCGCTCGATCCCAGGTTATTTCCCCGCATCGGCGAGGTGGACGACCGCTTCCAGTCCTACAACGTGGAGATGGTTGAGGTCATCGGCGGTCGGTTCTGGAAGCCCTATGGGGGGAAGGCCGATGCGCGAGCCGATGGACGCGCGCCGGTCGAGCGGTCGAGCGGCATCCCGGTCGGCATGGATCCGGATATCTACCAATACCGGCCGCCGCTCGATCTCGACAACAGGCGGTTGCGGACATTGGCGGCCGCGCTCGGTCCTGCATATGTGCGCGTCAGC
>DASQCG010000585.1:0-11104 GCA_035634825.1 Thermomicrobiales bacterium
TGATGCGGTGATCGTGCCGCGCGTGACCAGGGAGGCGGTTGGGTTATCGCCGTTGACGGTCTTCGCGGCCGTGTTGGCGGGGACGGAACTGCTCGGGCCCGAGGGCGCGCTGCTGGCCATTCCGGTGGCGGCGGCGGTGCAGATCGTGATCGTAGACGCGCTGGTGGTCCGGCGTGGGTACGAGTCGCGCCCGACGCTGCGGTGGCGATGGTTGAGCCAGCCCGACGCGGTAGTGCAAGACGCAGGACCCGACGGTTCGCAGCGCCCCTGAAATCTGGACACGCCCCGGCGAGTCGCCCGGACAGCTCCACCGGGGACTGATATCCCCGGCTCAGATTCGGAAGTCGGCAGAAGCCGACTGGGCGAATTCGACGATCATCCTAATGCGCGGTGAGGCGCTCGGCGATCGATTTGCCGCTGGGTGGGAGGCCGGTTGCTTCCGCCTTGCGGTCGATACGCATGAACGATTGCTGGACGAGGCGGACGCCGAGGAAGCGGAAGGGCTCCGGCTCCCACTGGCGGGTCTTGTGGTTGGCGTGCGGCAGCTCGAGGAGGGCTGATTTCTGGCCGGTAACCATGTCGGCGAGCATCCGGCCAGTGAGATTGGTCGTCGAGACGCCGTTGCCGGTGTAGCCGTGGGCCATGCCAAGCCCCTGCTCGGGATCGAACGAGACGGTTGGCATGAAATCGCGCGACCAGCCGAGCGGGCCGCCCCAGGTATGGGTGAAGCGGACATCCTTGAGGCGGGGGAACCAGGCGCGGACATTGTCCTGCAGCATCTGGTGGGTGCCGGCGTGCTTGTCCATCTCGGGCGTGATCTTGGAGCCGAAGCGGTAGGGCGCGCCGCGACCGCCGAAGAGGATCCGGCCGTCGGCGGTGCGCGAAAGGTAATCGACCGTGTTCCGGCACGATGCGACGCATTCCCGGTTCCGCCAGCCGATCTCGGCCCAGTCGGCATCCGAGAGCGGCTCGGTCAGGGTAATCAGCGAGTAGACCGGCATCACCGCGCGACCGTAGCCGGGCAACTGGCTCAGGTACGCCTCACCGCAGAGGATAATGGCCTTGGCTCGGACATTACCGTGATTCGTCTCGAACGTTGGATAGCGTCCCGGATGGACCTTGGTCACGGCGGTCTGCTCGTAAATCCGCACGCCGCGCCGCTCGACCGCTCGCGCCAATCCGCGGACCAGTTTGCCGGGGTGGATGACCGCGGTGTACGGCGAAAAGAGAGCGCCCTGCAGCTCGGTCACGTTGATTCGCTGCCGGGCCTGGTCGGCGTCAAGCAGCTCCAATCCGTCGGCCAGGCCGAGTCGCTGCATGGTCTGGAACTCGTCATCGACCGCCGGGCGCTGCTGCGTACCGCGCGCGATGATCAGCTGGCCGCCGTCGGCCCAATCGCAGGCGATCCCTTCCGCCTCGGTCACGCGCTTGATCTCACCGACCGTCTCCCGCATGGCTTGGACGACCGTCCGCGCAGTCGCATCGCCGTACTTGTGGGCCAGCGCACCCGGGCCGGTTGGGAACTCGCTCGTGCACCAGGCGCCGTTGCGACCGCTGGCGCCAAATCCGGCAATCTCCCGCTCGATGATGGCGATCTCAAGCGACGGGTCGCGCTCTTTCAGGTACCAGGCCGTCCAGAGGCCGGAGAAGCCGGCGCCGAGGATAGCGACGTCGACATCGATCGATTCGGGGAGCGACGGGCGCGGCGTCAGGTCGTCGCCTGCGGTTTCGAGCCAGTACGAGACGGTGCGGTAATCGGTCATTTCCCTACCCTGCGAGCGTGACGGCGGCGTTGAGGAGCAGGTTGGCTCCAGCCTCGATATCCGTTGGCGCGCTGAATTCGGCTTCACAGTGGCTGAGTCCGCCCTGGCTACGGACGAAGATCATCCCGGTCGGGCAGACATCGGCCAGGTACTTGGCGTCATGCCCGGCGCCCGACCAGAGCTCACCGGTCGAGATGCCGAGCGCAGCGGCGGCCAGCCGGATCGCATCCTGTACCCGTGTATCGAACGGTGTCGCCTCGCTGGTCCAGAAGCGCTCGATCGTGGCTTCGACCGACCGCCTGGCTGATACCTCGGCGACCACTTGGTGCAGGGACTGCACCTGCTGCTCGAGGACGGCGGGATCGGAGTGGCGGAAGTCAGCGCTGAAGGTGACCTGCCCAGGAATCGTGTTGATCACGTTCGGTTGGGCGGCGATCCGGCCGACGGTCGCGACCGCGGTCTCGTCTCGCCGCTTCGCGATCTGCTCGATGCCGAGGATGACCTCGGCGGCCGCGGTCAGCGCATCCCGCCTCAGGTGCATCGGACTTGGGCCGGCATGATCCGCCTGACCGGTGATCGTGACCTCGTTCCAGGTGATCCCGACGATGCCGCCGACAACGCCGGCCGGCAGGTTCTGCGACTCCAGGACCGGCCCCTGTTCGATGTGCAGCTCGAGGTAGGCGGTGGCGGGCAACGGGCGGTTGGCGGCATCGCCCTGGTAGCCGATCCGCGCCAGTTCGGCGGCGAAGCGAAGGCCGGCGCGGTCGGTCCGCTCCCCGACGTACTCGGGCGTGAAGCGACCGGAGACGACGCCCGAGCAGGTCATGGCCGGCTCGAAGCGGACGCCTTCCTCGTTTGTCCAGTTGACGAGGCCGATCGGCAAGCGGGTCTCGACACCGTGGTCGTTGAGCGTGCGGATGACCTCGAGCGCGCCAAGAACACCGAGCGCGCCGTCGTAGCGACCCCCGCGCACGACAGTGTCGATATGCGAGCCGAGCAAGACAGGCGGTCCGGACTCGCGACCGGGCCGGATCGCCGAGATGTTGCCGACATCGTCGAATTTCGGCTCGAGACCGGCGTCGCGCAGCCATGTGCCGAGGAGATCGCGGGCTTGGCGATCCTCATCCGAAAGGGCCAATCGCGTGACGCCACCGGCCGGCGTCGCGCCGATCCGGGCGAGGTCGGCCAGGCTCGCATGGAGCCGGTCTGCGTTGACGGTCAGGGGCTGGTTCACGGCAATCCCGCCGGCGCGGGTGGAACGACACCCGGCCCGGCGGAATCATACGGTCAGCGGCAGCGCTTCAGATACAGGCACCCTCGGCATACCTGCCGCGTTGCTTGTCCTGCGCGCGTTGCCCGGCGCGACTGAGACCGGTCCCGGCGTCATGATCGCTCAGGGTTACCGGCACGAACTCGGCCTCGCCGCTGGCGATCAACTCCTGGTTGACGTAGTGCAGCTTGCCGCCGTCGAGGTCCATGCTCCAGATGAAGACTGGCTGCGGGCTGTCCGCCTTCGTGCTCAGCTTGCCCTCGCCGTCGAGCATGACGTAGACGACCGCGCCGTCCGGCAGCGCTCGTCCGACCCGGCCGACACCCTTGTCACCCAGGCATTGGGCGGAGAAATCAACCGGGACTCCGGCGAGCCGCACCGTGACATCCCGCGAGCGAAGCTGGATAGTTACGAGCCCGTCTTCGCCGACTGATGTGACCGTGCCTTCAACCGCGCCGCTCGGTACCTGGGCCAGCAACTCCTGCTTTTTCGCTTCTTCGGTGCTGATCCAGGCGTTCCCGAAGTCGCCGTCCCGGACGGCCTCCCACGAGATCCGGCCGGGGATGCGACCTTCGGCAATGGTGGGGTGCTCGTTCCAGTAGAACATCGCGCCGACCGCCCCACCGACCAGGATCAGGAACAGGAGGAAGCCGCGCAGCCGGCCAGCAGAGCGCTTCTTCGCTCGTGGGTTGACCTCGGGGGGTCCTTCAATAGCCGCATAGCTGGCGTACGAATATGAGTACGCCTCCGGTGACGTCGGCGCGGGTGCAGCTGGTTCGGCCTTTTGCTTGCGACCCCGTTTCTTCTTCTCCGGCTCAGGCACGGGCTCCGGGTCGGGTTCGGGCTCGACGTACACGGCGTCTGGATTCAGTTCCGCTCCGCACGCCAGGCAATAGCGGTAGCCCGGGCCGGCCTCGGCTTTGCAAGCTGGACATTGATTCAGTGATCGAGCCATCAGCACTCCTCCGCACGCCGCGCGCGGGCGCGCACGGTCGGGTTCTTCTCATCCCATGGTTGGGCACGCGTGGGAATCGCCCAATCCCCCGGAGGTGCCAAGTCCCCGGAGCGGGTGCGACCATATCGGCTATGCCAAGCGGTGGGTATTGACAGTCGCCGTAGGTGTACGTACAGTTCGATCAGTCGCGGTACGACAATCGAATCAGGGGTCGTTCAGCTATGGAGCACGCCCTTTCGACGCTGATGGTGGTCTGGGGATTGATCGGGCTGGTCACGCTCTGGGTCGCCGCCAACGCGCTGGCTGATTTTGGCGCCCGCCGACTTCGCCACTGGTACCAGTCGACAAGACGCCACCCGCACGCCGGAGACAAATAGGAGCGCTCCTCAACAGCCGCGCGAAGACGAAAACAGCCCCGGCCGGCCGGGGCTGTTGGTGTCAGGCGCCTGGCGCCGCTGGAGTCAGGCCATGGCGGCGCATGATGTCCATCAAGCGCGCCTGATCGGGCGGTCCGTCGGCAGCAGCCTTCGCCGCATCTGCCAGCTCGCCGAAGTACTCGGGCCCGATCAACGCCGGGGAGGCGATGACGAGCACCTTTGCATCCTGGTCCCCGAGGTTGTCGAAGCGATGTACTGCTCCGCGCGGGATGCACAGCGCCTGCCCGGGAGCGACATCAAACGGCTCCCCGTTGACCATCCAGGTCAGGACCCCTTCAAGCCCGTAGATCGTTTCTTCGTAGGCGTCGTGGCTGTGCGCCGGCGCCCGGAGTTTCTCCCCGGCGGGGACAGAGCATTCGAACACCGACGCGCTGCCGCGGGATTCGTGTCCCGTGACGAGAAACCTGATGCCGAGAGGACCAAGCTGGATCGCTTCGTCCGCCGGGTTGATGGCAATGTCTGCTGTCGACTGGATCACGGTCGTCTCCGTTCCGCTGATGCCTGATGCCGACCTGGGACTGCCCTACTGCTGCCTACTGCCATGCGGCGTCTTCCCACGTGGGCTCACCATCCTCACCGACTGCGCCAATGGGGACCGTGGCCAGCTCGATCCCCGGTGCGACGTGAATCAGATCCTGCGGTGGCACCATCGCGATCATCACCGTGGGAGTGATCGCCTGCTGCCGCTCGAAGACACCCGGAAAGTCAAGGATCATGGTAACGGCCATCTCAACTGCTCCATTCGTCGCACTGCCACGCCGTGTGTTAGCATGTCGTAAGACTATCTGACTATACAGTAAGATTATCTGACCACATTGTCAAGAGGGGATGCAGTCATAGTGATCGGCGGGGCCACCCAAAGAAGAGATGAGCCTGAACCAGGGTTGGGGACGCTGCTCCGTATGTCGTACCAGGTGATGGCGGGTTCCGTGGAGCCGGCGCTGGCCAATGCGGGCTTCGGCGATGTTCGAAGCGCGCATCTGCCGGTGATCCAGGCCCTGAGCCGCAGCTCCTCGGGATTGCGGTCGACGGAACTGGCGACGTACGCGCGAATCACCAAGCAATCGATGGGCTACCTCATCGACAGCCTCGCTGCCGGCGCTTACGTCGAGCGGGTCCCAGACCCGACCGACCAGCGTGCGAAGGCAGTTTGCCTGACACCGCGTGGCTGGGAGGTGAGCCGAACAATCCGGTCCGCCGTGCTCGACGTGGAGGCCGATTGGGCCGAGCGCGTCGGCGCCGAGCGCATGAAGCAGCTCCGCGCGACCCTGAGTGACCTGGTCACCGATTTCGGCCGGTAAGACTAGGGAAGGGCGGCGTCAGGCGCGTCGGCGCCGAACGACCGGGCGGCGAGTCGGTTGTGGCTTCGGCGCGCGCCAGGCCCCGGCGATTACGAAGGGCGCTGAAACCAGGTACAGGATCAGGAGCGCGGCAGCCAGCACCGTCGCGAACAGCGTGCCGGTCACGAGGGTCAAGATGATCAGGAGCAGGAGCGCTCCGATCCCGGCTCCGAAGAGCACCTTGCCCCAGAACGGCATCTCCGTGATTCGAGTCCGTTTCCACATCTGCCCGCTTCCCCCTTCCGCCTCACCCTAGTCATCGCGCGCTTTGCTTGCCATCGCTTGGCGGGGGAATTTCGGGGGAACAGTTAGCTGCCAGGATTGCCGACCGGGATTCGCTGCCCACCCGCCTGGGTCGGCGCGAGGGTCGGGCTCGCAACCGTGGCCGATGGCGTTGACCGCTCGGTTGCCGTCGCGGTGGCAGTCGCCGGTGCCGTGTGCGTGGCGATCGCCGTGGGTGGGACAGTGGTCGGCGTCTCCGTAGGCGGCGCGGGCGTCGGCGTCTCGGTCTGCGCCATCGTCGGTGTCGGCGTGATCAGCAGCTCGAGCTGGATGTTCTGGGTCTGGTAATGGATCCGGATGCTGGTATCGCTGTACTTGTTGTAGAGGTCGACCGCGCCGATGATTCCGAGCAAATCGTTGCGCAGGGCAGCGCCTTGCGGCGTCTGGCGGCAGGTGCCATCGTTGAATCGAAGTTGGAGGCCAGTCAGGCTGTTGACCGGGTCACTCTTGTCGACGAGAATGTTGATGCGCTGCACCTGACCGGTGAAGACCGCGGCCCGGGCATCGGCCGTGGCGATTTCGGTGCAGATCAACTCTTCCTTGTCCCCTCCGCCCTGGGCGGAGATCCAGACGACCCCCAGCAGGAGGAGCAGCGTTGCCGCTCCGGCAAACAGGACGAGGTAGACCGTCAGCGGCCGGCCGGCGAGCGACTCGTTCAGCCGCGATCGGAGCCGATCAACCGGATACTCCTCCTCGACGATCGAGTGTGGCTCGTCGTCTGGCTCGTTCGTTGGTGGCGTCGTGCTCAAACCTGGCTGTCCCCGACGAAGTCCCGCGAGAAGCTACGAAGATGTGGCGGGCGACGCTTGCGGCGTTGCCTCCTGACGCGGTGCGGGGGTCACGTCAGGCGGAGTCTGGTCGGCGGTTGTCTCGGCGACGAGCCCGGTCACGCCGCGACAATATCGATCCCCTGGCCCAGGGTAATCATAGGTGGTTCCCTCGCCGTCGATGAGCCCCATCCGCTTGATCTCCGCGAGCCCCTGCGTGGTCTGGCGGAACTGCCACGCGGCGAACGCGCGGTCCGCCGGCAGCCGCTCGCCCATCACCTGTCGCAGGAGCGCCTGATGCTGGGCCTCGACCGCGCCGATCTGGTAGGCCATTTCGACGAGATCCGGTTCGCCGTTTTCGGCCAGCCGACGCGCGGCAATCATGTACATGCCGACCATGATCCGTTCCAGATCGAGCCAGGTCGTTAGGAACGTAGTTGGATTCTCGAAAATCCGGTCTGCGAGCGTGTATTTGGCGGTCGATGGCACGGCCCCGGCCGAAACGAGGTTGTTGAAGTGCGCCTCTTCCTCGCATTGAGCGGCACGGACCAGGCGGACCGCCGGTTCGTCGAGGGCGAGCTGCGATTGTTTGGTCCGCGCTACGCCGAGCATAGTGACGAGGAGTCCCTCGGCGGTTGCCGCGTCGTTCAGGACCGCATCCGTCTCTACCGCCAGTGCCCGCGCGGGGTCATGCCGCTGAACGGCAGCTGTCAATCCCGCGACGGTGAGCGCCCCGGCAGCGCCGAGGACACGCCGGCTGACCCGGGGCTGCTCGCTCCGGGCAAGCGCACCGGCCAGCCGGTCAATCCAATGCGATTGCTCTGGTCGTCGGTCCGGCATCGCTTCCCTCAACCTGCAGGCGGTGTCCGTACACATCATACCTGTTAGACCGGACTTCGCGATATGTCGGAAAAGGGCTGCCCAGCGCCGTATCACTCACGGTCAATTGCGGCGATGCCGGCAGTCCAGGCCGGGTCCAGATCAGCGCCGGGCGGGAAGCGGCCATCGAGCTCGAGGATCACCATGCCATGGGCGAAGGCCCAGCATGCCCTCGCCGAATCCGGGTCGCCGGTCACGGCCAGAATCGGGGCGGCCGCCCGATCCTCGACCCCCGGCCGAAGGCGCTCCCGGGGCAGCGGGCCGGAGGTGACCAGGCGGTAGAGATGCGGGTGAGCGAGGGCGTACCTGCGATAGGCGGCCGCCAACCCAGCCAGTGATCCATCATGATCGGTCGCGGAGTTGAGGACATCCGCCATTTCCTCGAATCCGATTTCGATCAGCGCGACTTCCACGGACGACTTGTCCGGGAAGTGCTTGTAGAGCGAGGGAGCGCGGATGCCAACCGCCGCACCGAGGCGCCGCATGGTGAGCGCGTCGCGCCCCTCTTCCTCAAGAATCCGCCGAGCCGCCGCGACGATGCTGGCGGCTCGTGGGCTTCGCTGCGAACCGACGGCCGGATCGGACTGCGATGCCGTCATTGAGCAGGAACCCCGAGTTGCTCGACCCGGCTCTTGAGGGCGGCATTCATTGCTTCGAAGCCGCGCCGGGTGCCACTCCCGGCGAAGCGCAGAATGAGCGGGACGAGCAGTCCGCTGAAGCGCTCCTCCTGGACGAACCGGACCCGGTTTGGTCCGACCGGTTCGATCAGGAAGCGGTGCTCGCCGTCGAACAGACCGGGGATGCCGAGGTGGCCGAGCCAGCGCAGGGCGCGGCCAGGTGCGACCTCCAGCACGCGCGGGCGGAAGCGCATGCCCTTGCCCTCCGGCGGTTGCAGGCGAACGTTCAGGCGCTCGCCTTCCTCGATCGGCCCGGTGATCTCGGGGATGAATGGATTCCATTCCGGGTAAGCGTCGAAGTTCTGGAGGACATCCCAGACCTGTTCGGGCTCGGCGGCGATATCGATTTCGGTACGGATCTGCGTCGACATGTTCGTGTTCCTTTTGACGTAGCTCAGGCTAACACCGTTAGCGCCTATGCTAGGCTAACAGCGTTATCCTGTCAAGGGCCGGGCGCCGTTGCCCATATCGCGGAAACAATTCTCTGTGGCCGGTCGTTTTGATTCCGGATCGCACTAAAGGACGGTCCCACCGGCAACCCAGTACACAGGAGTCAATGCACATGTCACCCACCCTTGATCGTCGTCGCGCCATCGTTTCGCTGGCCGGCATCGGAGCGGCTGGACTCGCCACCTCGCGCTCGACCCTCGCCCAGGCCACGCCGACATCCGAGGCATCCTCAGGCGAAGGCGCCGGGATTGTCGTGACCGTGACCGGCTCCGCCTCGGCGCCGGCCACCCATGCGATCGGACAGATCGTCATCCGCAATCAGTACGCCCCGATGCCGCCCGACGACCCGACCGCCAAGGGCACCGTCTCCGCGCCGGAGGTCAGCGCCGAGGACGTTCAGGCTGTCGTCGACGCCCTGATCGCGCAAGGCATCGACCAAGTCCAGATCCTGACCAATATCATTAGCGCCGGGGTCGGTGGTGGCATGTTCGGTCCGGGCACGGCGGTCGTCGTCTTCCAACTTGACGGCGAGCAGATCAAGACCCTTCCGGACGCGTTCGAGGCTGCAACGTCGGCTGTCGCAGAGCGGGGCCTGACATTCGATCCGCCGGGCGCGATGCTGCTGGCCGATACCTGCCAGGACCTCCGCGGCGAGGCCTTCCGGGATGCAGTCGCGCAGGGACGGGACGAGGCCGAGTTGATGGCGGATGCCCTCGGCGTCGGACTCGGCGAACTAACCCTGGCCCGCAAGCAGTCGGTCTCGTTCGGGCCGGCCGCTTACGGTTACACGTCAAGCGATGCGTGCGAGGATCTGGTCAATCTCGGCACGGCCGTGCGCAGCTTCCTGCCGTCGTGGGATGCGACGCTGCCGAATGAGTTCACGGTCTTCGCCATGGTCGAGCTGACCTTCGCCATCGCCTGATTTGTTCCGCGTCATGCGCGATCCTTCGGTACACTGCAGGAATGATCACGCATGACGAGATACTCGACCGGCAGGAGCGCGCGCGGGAAGCCGCCGAGGCTGCTGGATATGACGCGCTCCTGGTCATCGGACGCTCCTTCTACGATCGACCCGGTGACCTTGCCTACCTGACCAACCATTTCCCCCCGTTCCCGTCGACCGTCTTCACCGGTGAGCATCGTGGGCTTGGCCATGCGCTGTTCCTGCTCCCGGTGCTGGGCGCGCCGGCGCTGGTCACCGACCCACGCCGGCATCGGGCCGACCTGGTGCCGGTTGAGGATGTCCGGTCGAGCTCCAACCTGATGGCGGCCACCATTGCGCTGGTGCGCGAGCGCGGTCTCGACCACGCGAAGATCGGGCTGATCGGCGATGACATCATGCCGGCGCCGATGTACCGCGAGCTGCGCGATGAGCTCCCCGATGTCGAGATCGAGCCCGAGCCGATCCTGTTGAGCCGGATGCGGATGATCAAGAGCCCGGCCGAGCAGGAGGCCATGCGTGCGGCGGCCCTTGCGGCCGACGCGGCACTCCAGGCGGCGATCGCGACGATCCAGCGGGGCCGGGCCACCGAGCGGAGCACCTGCGCCACCGGGATTCACGCCGCTATGGCAGCAGGCGCCGACTTCGTCCGCTATATGCGGGTGCACTCCGGTCCGTGGTCGGCGCTGGGATCGCGCTGGCCGCAGGCGACCGACCGCGAGATCCAACGCGGTGACCTCGTCATCCTCGACGCGATTGGCGCGGTCGAGGGATACCAGTTCGATGTCAACCGATCGCTACCGGCCGGTCCGACCGATGCCGACCGTCTGCAGCTCCTGGAGACGGTCTACCGGGCGCTCGAGGCGGCGATCGACGCGTGCAGGGCCGGCAATCGAATCGCCGATGTGGTCGATGCGGCCAAGGGCGTGATCGACCGAAGCCCATTTGCCAACGCGTTCGGCGGGATGATGGGGCACGGGATTGGCCTGGAGACAGTTGAGGAGCCGCTCCTTACCGCCGGCGACGAGACGGAACTGGAGGCCGGGATGGTTCTCTGCGTGGAGCCGGGGCTCTTTGTGCCGAACTGGGGCGGCGCATTGATCGAGCAGGAGGTCATCGTCCGGGATGCCGGCCCGCCGGAGGTAATTACAAAGACGCCGGCGTGGTTATGGTGATGACGAGCACGACCGACACCTTTCCATCCGCCATCGCGTTCAGCCGCCTGCGCCAGGGTATCCATGGCAGCCGGATCATCGTCCGACTCTGGTCCGACTCCGACGCAGCGGCGTTGTTCGCGGCAATCGACAAGGCACGGAGCCATCTGAAGCCGTGGATGGACTGGGT
>DASQCG010000586.1:0-4590 GCA_035634825.1 Thermomicrobiales bacterium
CGTAATAGCCGCTGCTGAGCGCATACGTACCGAGCATGATCCGGCGCTTGACCTCATCGCCGAAGCCGGTGCCACGGGTTGTCTCGTACATCGACTTTAGTGAGCCGGCATCGCAGGACAGGCCATAACGCACGCCGTCGAATCGGGCCAGGTTCGCGCTTGCCTCGGCCGGCGCCGTGATGTAGTAGGTCGCCAGGGCATAGCCCGTGTGCGGGAGCGAGACCTCGACCACCTTGGCTCCCAGCTGCTTAATCTGCTCGACCGCCGCGGCCACGGCCGCCTCAACCCCCGGCTCCATGCCGTCCACGGAGTACTCGCGCGCCACCCCGATCCGCATCCCGCGCAGGTCGCTGGACAACGCTGCGCGGAAGTCCGACACGGGCCGGGGGGAGCTAGTGGAGTCGCGCGGGTCGTGACCGGCAATGGCCGCGAGCGCTATCGCGGCGTCCTCGACGGTACGGGTGAATGGACCGATTTGATCGAGGCTGCTGGCGAAGGCGATCAGTCCATATCGGGAGACCCGGCCATAAGTCGGTTTCAGGCCGACGACGCCACAGAATCCTGCCGGCTGGCGAATGGAGCCGCCGGTGTCGGATCCGAGGCCGATGGCTGCCTCTGCCGCGGCGACCGCAGCCGACGGCCCGCCAGAGCTTCCTCCGGGTACGCGGTCCGTATTCCACGGATTGCGCGTCGGGCCGAACGCCGAGTTTTCGGTCGATGAGCCCATCGCGAATTCATCGGTATTGCTCTTGCCGACGAATACGGCGCCCTGCAACCGGAGTCGCTCTACCACCGTCGCGTCGTACGGTGACATGTAGCCCTCGAGGATGCGCGATGCCGCGGTCGTCGGGGCGTCGGTGGTGCAAAGGACGTCCTTGAGTGAGACGGTGATACCGGTCATCGGCTGAGCGTCGCCACTGCGAATCCGCTGATCCGCGATTTCGGCCTGAGTCAACGCCACATCATCCATGCGGTGCAAATGACACGCGAGCGCCGGCTCGACAGCATCCATGCGCTCCAGGTGTGCCCTGGTCAATTCCACGGCAGACACCCGTCCGGCGTCGAGAAGTTTTCTCTGTTCGGCTGCCGAATGCCAAACGAGGTCGGAGTTCGCCACGATCAGCTCTCCTCACCACCGAATGGCGTGTCGACCTCGAAGAAGCCGTCGCGCTGGCGTGGCGCGTTCATCAGCACCTGCTCGAGCGGGAGCGACGGGCCCGCCACGTCCTCGCGCAGGACATCGACCAGTTCGATCGTCTGCGCGGTCGGCGGGATGGCTGCCGTGTCGAGTTCCTCCAGCTTTTCGATCGAGGTCAGAATGGAGGAAAGCTGGTCGCGCATGCGCTCGGTCTCGAAATCTGTCAGCCCGAGCCGGGCGAGCGCAGCCACATTCCTGACCTGCTCAAGGGTGAGTTTCATTGATATCCGCCGGAATCCAGAGGTTTGAACGAGTAACCGACCGTGAGTCTATCACGGTCGATTGGGGCGTCGGTCAGCGGCGACCCAGCGCTGATTCGACTGCTTCGACGGCATTCTGGCCGGACGGGCCGAGGAAATGTCCCTTGATCTGATCGCGGATCTCCGGCTGGTCGACAAAGATGCGTCCTGTGTAGCAAATCGGAATCTTGCCGTAGTCCATTCCGGCGCCGTCGGAGATATTGGCGAGTTTCGGGAGCCAGTCCTTGAGGGTTTCGACGGTGATCTCGTCGGAGGCGGCCAGGCAGACAGCTACCGGTCGAACGATCCGGATCGCTTCGGTCAGGGCTTCAAACGCCAGGTCTGGACCCAGGAAGACTATGCGGTACCCCGCTCGAGACAGGAATATCGCGGACAGGAGCAGCGTCAGATCGCGCGATTCGCCAGCCACCGAGGCTGCCAGGAGCGGGCCACGGCCGTCGTTGGGATTCGAGAGGTTATAGAGCGAGGCGAACTTGCGCTGAACGAACGCGCGCGCAAAGTGCGAGACAGGGGAGTGCGGCGGGAGATATTCCGGCGTTCGAACAATCTCCGAGACCGCGCCATAGAGCAGATCGGCCAACACGACTTCCAGCTCGGCCCAGGCATAGGTTTCCTGCAGGATGTGCTCCGCGGCCTGGCCGTCCAGCCGGCTGAATGCATCGATGATTCGCCGCCGCTGGGTAATCAATGGGTCGTGGGAATCACTTCGTTTTCCGGCAAGGACTTCTTCGATGTCTGGTTCGACCGGAGGCGCGGCTGGCAGCGGCGCAGTCGGCGCCGGATTCTTGCTGGACCGCATGAGGTGAATCGCCTGGCTGATGGTCAGGCCGACGGCGGTCTGCTCTCGCAGCCAGGTGATGATGCGGATGTCGCGTTCGGAGTACAGGCGCTGGTTGCCTGCCGTTCGCAGAGGAGAGGGGACGCCGTATCGGCGTTCCCAAGCCCGAAACGTATCTGCGGGGACCCCTGTGCGGCGGACGACTGCCCGAGTGTTATAAATTGGCTCGGCACTCAACCGCTCGAACATACATGGACCCCAACGCAGGCGGCTCGTACGTAGTGAGATTATCCGGCTATCTTGGTGGGTCGTCAATGTTTTGCACACCGATTGCGCTACTCCTGCACTTACTGTGACTGAAAGTTCCGTGCATTTGTCGTGCATTCGCTGTTCAGGGTCTCTTCAATGAGGTTTGGTCGCTTCTCCCGATTGCTCGCGTTCACGGTTGTCCTGGCGGCTCTGGCCGCGTGCGGCGGTGGGGAAGACGATTCGAATCGAACGTTTGCGCCCGAGGCCAGCGGGGGTACGGTGGCTCCCACCGAGACACCGGGTCCGACGCCCACCGCTCCTCCTGTTGATCGGCAGCCGGGCGAGGCCGCCGCAGTTCCGACGGCGTCCGACTCGTTGTTCAAGGAGACGGGGCCCAGAACGGCCATAACGTCCGGCATCGACAAGGTTTCAATCGTAAACCTGGACAACGGCAAAGCCTTCGACTTGCCCATTCAGCGATCATTGGCCGTCCTCGCCGTCGCTTCCCCGGATGGCTCTCAATGCCTTGTGATTGACCGCACGGGGAGCGCCATCTCCGTGCGCAACTACGGTCGCGAGGGTAAGGTGCTCGCCGAATGGTCTCCGAAGAGCTCCGCATCGACCCGCGCCGCAACTCCGGCGGCATCCCCGGTGCCGGGGTTGAAGATGATCCAGACCGGCGACCACATCGCCTGGAAGCGAGATGGATCGGGCGCAATCGTTTCCATCGGTGGCGTTGGCGTCTTCGTTGCGGACGACAAGCTGAAGGTGACGGAAGTGACCGCGGCGCGGAATCAGACGGTAACGGCCGTCGCCTGGTCGCCGTCGGAGCAATCGATCGCCATCGCTTCGTGGGATGGTTCACATCAGTCGGCAGCGCTGACGACGGTCAGCGTGCAATCGCCGGACGCCCCAGGCACCTCGGTTCTGGCCCTGCCCGAGGGCGACGGTCGCTATGTCCGGTCCCTGGCGTGGGGCTCGGAGAAGGTGGGGTTGGTCTTCGCCCTGCGGGCCGCCAGCTCCAATTTTTCGCTGCCGAACGATCTTTACTACCTGCCGCGATTCGGGCAGTCAATGCAACTCATGGCGACCGCCGGAATCGCGGCGCCGGCCGCTGTCGTCGATGAAGTCGCGGTGGCGCGGAATGGCACCACGGTCGCCTTTACCGTGCTCATTCCCGGCCAGGTTGGTTTGCGCTTCCACAGTGTCTGGGTAACCGATGCACTCTCGCCATCGCCGGTTCAGGCCGATACATCCGGCCTGAGGAAGGTCACCGATCTCGAGTGGACCACCGATGGTCTGGCCGTTTCGGGGACCCGGCGCACGCAGGAGGCCGGTGCGTCCTATCAGATCGCGGTGGTCGAGCGGCTCGGAGCCGAGAAGTCGAAGCAGATCAGCGCGGATCGAAGTGCCGCCACACCGATCGCCACGCCGATCGCCTCGCCAGTCGCCAGCCCGGTCGCCGCCACGCCGACGAATTAGGTCGATGCGGTTGCGTCTCAATCCTCGACGATTTCACCGTCGAACATACGAACGACAGCCCCGAGCATCATCTCGTCTGGGCTTTCCTGGTCTGGCTGGGCGCTGATTTGGGGTGCTGGCTCGAGGGCAGGAGCCTTGACCGCCGTGGCCTCAGGCGGGGACGCGGTCGATGACCGCGCGCGCCGAGCGCCAACCGGTGTGTATTCCGATCGAAGCACGCATGAGACCCGGATGGTCCGCCCAATCCTGCGGCCGATGACCGATTCGACGAGCGCCCTGCGGTCGTCCTCGTTGAGCTTGTCCCGGTGGAATTCGTACGCCGCTGCCAGGACGACCTCGGTGGCCGTGATATCGACAGGATCGATCTCCATCATCAGCGCTTCGATGCGGCGGTCCAGCGACTTGACATCGGCCCGAATCCGTGGCCAGAGATCAACCAGCATCTCGATACTGATGTCGCTTGATGCTGCAGCCTCAGATCCGTTGTCGTTCGCAACAACGGCGGGTTGCTCGATGTTGGTATCTCCCTTGGGTGCGGCAATGTCTGGCCGACCCTTTCCGCGATCCCGGTCGCGAACGAGCGCCGCGAGACCCGACGTTGGCTGAGGAGCCGCCTCGGGCGT
>DASQCG010000587.1:0-2818 GCA_035634825.1 Thermomicrobiales bacterium
GTCGAGCGCATGCTCATCTCCGTAGATCAGCAACATGAATTTCACGCAATCATCTCCATTCAGTGCGGTGATCGAATTAATTGCTCCAGGCAAACCGGTTTCGCTCTCGCCGGGGATCGAAATCTCCGACTCACAATCGGAAGACCGCTGATGATCATTGCCGTGTTCATTCGGCAATGATCGTCCGGCGCCGCCCCGGATTGAAATCCAGGGCTGAAATCCGGAAGTCCCTCCGGGACGATGAATCGTTACCAAAACCAAACGGCAAAGATCATATACCGACTGGTTCGCGTTCCGGCACGCGAGCTGTTGATGCGGGCCGAGCCAGGACCAGCGTTACCACAAAATCGGGGCGGTCCCGGCCGTTGTCGAGTCCGCCCCGTTGCTCTAGCCGCCGGCGATTGCGCCGACGATCAGGTATGGCTCCTTGCCCGATACGACCGGATCGGGCAGCGGGGCATCCGGCGACTCGTGCGAGAGATCCTGCTCGCAGGCGAAGAAGCGGATAAAGGCCCGCCGCTGCTGCGTGACTTGATCGCGGATCGTGCCGCGCAGCATCGGGTACTCGGCCTCGACGGCGTCGAGGACCGCGCGCTGCGTGACTGGACCGTCGATCGAGAACGTCAGCTCCCGATCGACGCGCGCCATGATCTTGAGATTGGGCGGCAGAACGACGCGGATCATTTCAGCGTCTGGACCTCGACCGAGACGACCGACGGGAGGTCGCGGACGATCGCGTTCCAGGTATCGCCGGAGTCGTTCGAGGCGTAGACCTGCCCACCCGTCGTGCCGAAGTAGATGCCGCAGGAGTCGAACTTGTCGACGGCCATCGAGTCGCGCAGGACGTTGACGTAGCAGTCCTCCTGCGGGAGCCCATTGGTCAGAGCCTCCCATTCGTTTCCGCCGCTGCGGCTGCGATAGACGCGGAGCTTGCCATCGGGCGGGAAATGCTCGCTGTCGCTCTTGATCGGGACGACATAGATCGTCTCCGGCTCGTGGGCGTGAACACCGATCGGGAAGCCGAAGTCGGTCGGCAGGTTGCCGCTGACCTCATGCCACAGGTCGCCGCAGTTATCGGTCCGCATCACATCCCAGTGCTTCTGCATGAAGACCGTTTCCGGGCGGGACGGGTGCATGGCCAGATTGTGGACGCAGTGGCCGACCTCTGCCTGCTCCTCCGGGATGTAGTTGGACTTGAGGCCCTTGTTGATCGGCTTCCAGGTCGTGCCGCCGTCGTCGGTGCGGAAGGCACCGGCCGCCGAGATCGCGATGTACATGCGATCCGGGTTGGTCGGGTCGAGCAGGATCGTATGCAGGCACATTCCGCCCGCACCCGGCTGCCAACGGTGACCCTGGGCCGCGCGCAAGCCCTCCAGCTCGGTCCAGTTCTGACCGCCGTCGGTCGACTTGAAGAGGGCGGCATCCTCGACGCCGGCATAGACCGTGTCGGGATCGGTCAGGGACGGCTCGAGGTGCCAGACACGGGCGAACTCCCACGGGTGCTGGGTGCCGTCGTACCACATGTGGGTGCCGGGATCGCCGACGTACTGGAACTTGTTGCCGACCGTCTCCCAGGTCTTGCCGCCGTCGTCCGAGCGCTGCATCGTCTGGCCGAACCAGCCGCTCGACTGCGAGGCATAGATACGATCCGGGTTTGCCGGCGAGCCCTTGAGGTGGTAGATCTCCCAGCCCGCGAAGTGGGGTCCGGAGACGTCCCACTTCTCGCGCTTCTCATCCGACGTCAGGATAAACGCGCCCTTGCGCGTGCCGACCAATACGCGTACCCCGCTCATGCTGTTTCCTTCCTCACCGTTCTGTTTCGACGAGGGCTGTCGGCCCTCCTATGTCCACGACCGGGGTGGCCGGCCAATGGTCCCAATGTGTGCGGGGACGGGTGGTGGGCTATTTCTTCGCTTCCTCGTTCAGGAAGAACTCGTTGCCGTCCTGGTCGTAGAACCAGGCGGCCGTATCGCCCCACGGCATCGTCTCCGGCTCGCCCTTGAAACGGACGCCCTTTGCGGTCAGGGCGGCGTAGTCGCCTTTGATGTCGTCCGTCAGCAGCGAGACACCCGTCTCTCCGCCCGGTCCGCGGCCCAACCAGCTCGAGTGGCCGAGGGAAAGCTCGGTGCCGCCTGGTGCCGGCGTGACGGTGATGAATCGCATGTCGGGACCCATCGGCTGGTCGATCACTTTCTGCCAACCAAGGGTGTTGACGTAGAAGTCGAGCGCCTTGTCCTGATCGGAAACGACGACGGTGGCTGAGTGAATCTTCGTGATCATGCCTTCTCCCGTGGTTCGCAGTTGGTTGATGGACTCGATAACCTGAAGGCCAAAACCCAACACCAAAAACTAAGACCCAAGTGGTTGCCAGACTTCCATGCCGCCGCGGCCGGTGTCCGGATTGAAGTCTTCCTCGTAGCGCTCGAAGAAGAGAGCTGAACCCGGTTGCGGCTCGGGCGCCGAGTACCCGGACTTCGGGAACCACTCCCGGGTGAACGCGTTGATCGTGTTGCCGAACTCCGTGACGTGGCCGATGTGCGGGACGATCGCGTACCGGTGCGCCGGGATCGTCATCTCGACCATACCGGCCGGAATCCCGGCATCTTCGGTGACCTCAACGGCGGCGAGGTAGCCGAAGCAGCCGGGATTGCCATCAGGCGGCACGAAGCAGACTCCGTAGCCGACGAGATCGACCTGGCCGGGGATCTCGCCCCACTGCCCATCGAACTTCTGCCAGAGCTGCGGGATCTCGCCGACCTGGTCGAAGGTCAGGATCCGGCTGAACCCGGCCAGCCGGAACGAGCCGCGCTCCTCGAAT
>DASQCG010000588.1:0-6273 GCA_035634825.1 Thermomicrobiales bacterium
CTGGATTGACGTCAACCTGACGCAGCAACTGATGGTCGCGTATGAAGGGCGCAACGTCGCCCGTGTGATCGTCACTACGACCGGTATGGCCGGTTGGGAGACGCCGCCGGGCTTCTATCAGATCCTTTGGCGCGTCCCCAACGAGACGATGGAGAGTGGGGCGATCGGCGCCGAGCACTTCTTCAAGCTCGAGGATGTGCTCTTCACCCAGTACTTCACGAACCAGGGCCACGCGATCCACTACGCCTGGTGGCGGACGCCGCAGACGATTGGCCGACCGGGTAGCCACGGCTGCCTGAACACCCTGCTCGACGACGCGCAGTACCTGTGGGATTGGGCGACCATCGGCACGCCGGTTTACGTCCATACCTAGAGTGCGGAACCTGATTCCGGGTCACGTCGCATACGACCTATTGGCCGTTGCAAGCACTTCGGCAAGTCGCGTAGGCTGCCTCGCAATTGTCCGGTGCTCAGTGTCGTTGGGGGAACTGTGGTCAAAATTGGAATCCGATTAGGGATACTCGGTTTGTTCGTCGCAGCACTTGTCGGGCTGATTGCCAGTCCGGTCGCGGCGCAATCCGCCAAGGCGGTGGATGAGACTGCGCCGACGCCCGGGCAAAATATCACGTACACGATCACGATCGATGAGTCGGTCGACCAGCACAATGGCCGGCCGATCTACAGCGTCTCGATCACCGACCAGCTTTCAGCCGGATTCACCTTCGTATCGGTCACCTGTTCGATGACCTGTACCGCAACGACCCCGGCAGTCGGTTCGGAAGGCACCGTCACGATCACCGGGTTCGGGCAGGCGTCTGGACCGTTCGATCCGACGATCAACGGTACGATCACGCTCGTCGTGGCCGCGTCCAACACGGTCGGCGCGACCTTCACGAATCAGGCGTGTCTGGATGTCTTCGTGAGCCCGACGATGTCCGATCCGCAGTTCTGTGTTTCGGCGCCAGTCGTCACCGTGATCGATGCCCCGACGTCGACGCCGACCGAGACGAGCACCGCCACGCCGACGGCAACCAATACGCCGACCGAGACGAGCACGCCGACTGCGACCGCCACGTCGACATCCACCTCTACCAGCACTGCGACCGCCGCACCGACCAACACCGTTGCGCCGACCTCGACGAGCACAGCGACAGCTGTGCCGGCAACCACCGTGCCAACTGCGACTTCCGAGCCGGATGCGTCGCTCGGCGATGCTGCCAGCACCAACGATGTCACCGATCTGCCGAAGACGGGAGCGCCCGGCGCCGAGAGCTCGGCGGGGCTGCCGAGCCGGGTGCTCGCCCTGCTGATCGGCTCGTTGGTTCTGACGGTCCTGGTCGGCATGGTCTGGAGAGCGCGCAACTTGACAACGCGGGGCGACTAGAGCAAGGTTCGGCAACGTCTGTCATGCCAGCCTGAATCGTTACCCGCTGGATTCTGGCGCGGTCGCGGTTAGCGGCGTGGCAATCGGTTACCCGCGGACCACCCTGTGCCACGAACGGTGCTACGTCGAACTTCAACTCAAATCGACCGGCAATCTGCTGGTCCTAAACCGTTTTCCCGAGAATGGCTCAATACGCCGCCCGAACAACGGGCGCTCCCTCAGCGACCGCAGGTCGGCCCACCTCCGGCCTGGATGCCGTCGATGCACGGCGTCTCGATCGCGCTGGTGGTCGTGCTGGTGCTCTTCGCGACCATCTTTCAGTCCAGTCTCGCCCCGGGCATCGGAGCCGGCGGGGAGTCGGGCAAGGACTCAGCAGATGGTGCGTCCGGAATTCCCGGCGGGTTCACGCCAACGCCAGCGGGCGACGGCGCGATCGCGTTGGCCAGCCCAACCCCGGCGGCGTCGCCAGCGGTGGTTGCCAATGTCGGCGCGGATACCGAGCCGATCCTGCCCACGTATCGCATCGTTTCCTATTACGGGCATCCGAACGATGACACGATGGGGATTCTTGGCCAATTCAACAAGCAGGATCTCCTCGACCAATTGAAGGATGAGGCGGCGGCCTATGAGCGGGTGGACCCGGGCCGGCCGGTGATGCCGGCGTTCGAGATCGTCTACTCGGTGGCGCAGTCGGAGCCCGGCGCGGATGGCAAGTACCTCCTGCATACTGACGATGCCACGATGCGGGATTACATCCAGTTCACGCAGGCGAACAACATGCTCTTGATCATCGATATTCAGTTCGGCAAATCGACCGTCCAGGACGAGATGGCGATGATCGAGGATTATCTGCGCGAGCCGAACGTGCACCTCGCGATCGATCCCGAGTTCGCCTGGGGACCGGACCAGCAGCCGGGCGACTTCGGCACGGTCGACGCGACCGCCATCAACTACGCCCAGGACGAGTTGGCCCGGATCGTCCGGGAGAACAACCTCCCGCCAAAAGTGCTGGTCGTCCACCGATTCACGGACGGCATGGTCACCAACATCAAACAGGTCAAGCAGGTTGACAACGTCCAGTTCGTGCTCGATTTCGACGGCTTCGGTGATCCGATCAGCAAGCAGCAGGGTTACGATCTCTATGTGCGGGATGGTGGAGTGCCATACGCCGGGATCAAACTCTTCTACGATCAGGACAAACCGCTGATGAAACCGGAAGAGGTGGTCGATCTGGAGCCGGCTCCGGACTTCGTGATGTACCAGTAGACGGGGTTGAGGGTTGAGGGGAAACCCGAAACCTAAAACCTGGAATCGCACGGAGGGTGCCATGGCGGGGTGGGGGTTGGTCGGGGCGAGCAATATTGCCCGGCAGTACATGATCAGGGCGATCAATGCGCAGCCCGATGCCGAGGTGATCGGTGTCGTCAGCTCGAGTCCGGAGCGTGGCGCCGCATTCGCTTCTGATCACGGGCTGGCGCGGCACTTTGACTCGCTTGACGCGATGCTCGCCGATCCCGGCATCGACTGCGTCTACGTCAGCACGACCAACGAGCATCACCACGACCAGACCATCGCCGCGGCGAGGGCCGGAAAGCACGTGCTTTGCGAGAAGCCGCTGGCGCTGACGCTGGCGGATGCGCAGGAGATGGTTGACGCGTGCCAACAGGCAGGAGTGGTCATGGCGACCAACCATCATCTGCGCAACGCCGGGCTTCATCGGCGCATGCGTGACCTGATCGCGAAGGGCGCGGTCGGCGACATTCTTGCCGTTCGCGTCTTCCACGCCGTCTTCCTGCCCGGGTTCCTGCAAGGCTGGCGGATCGACAGCCCGGCGGCGGGCGGCGGAGTCGTGCTGGACATAACAGTGCATGATGCCGACACGGTCAGGTTCGTTGTCGGCGACGACCCGGCTGAGGTCACGGCGATGACGGCGACCCACGGCATGGGCAAGAGCGGGCTGGCGGACACTCTGATGGGCGTCATGCGCATGAAACGCGGCGCGCTGGTCCAATTCCACGACGCCTTCACGATCAAGCACATGCCGACCGGATTCGAGGTCCACGGCACCGAGGGCTCGCTGGTCGCGCGGAACTGCATGACCCAGGCGCCCGTTGGCGACCTGTATCTGCGACGCGGCTCCGAGGAGCGGGAGATCGATGATTTCGATCGCGACGATCTCTACACCAAATCCGTACGCAACTTCATGGCGGCGGTCAACGGGGAGGGTCAGCCATCGGCAACCGCCGAAGATGGCCTTTGGTCGTTAGCTACGGCTCTCGCCGTTGCCGAGTCGGCGGATTCCGGAAGGGTTGTTCCGGTTTCGATTGGGTGATCTGACTCTCACTGCGTACGTGGAGATGAGCCTCCGTATACTTTCCGACACGAGTATGGGCAATACGGAAGCGCAGGGTAGGTCGTGGGAACCGGGCGGTCGAAAATCGTGTCGATGGCGGAGGCTGCCGGGCTGATCCCGGATGGCGCGACCGTCTCGGTCAGCTCCTCCAGTGGCCTCGGCTGTCCCGATGCGATGCTCCGCGCGATCGGCGAGCGATTCCGGGAGACCGGCTCACCGCGCAATCTGACCACGATCCATCCGATTGCCGCCGGCGACATGTACGGGATCGACGGCATCGATCACATCGCCGAGCCGGGCTTGATCAAGCGGGTGATCGCCGGCTCGTTTCCGTCGGGTCCGTCCACGATGCCGTCGCCGAAGATCTGGCAGATGATCCACGAGAACCAGATCGAGGCCTACAACATCCCCAGCGGCATTCTCTTCCACATGCACCTCGACGCGGCGGCCAAGCGACCCGGCGTCCTGACCCAAGTCGGCATCGACACCTACGTCGATCCGCGGCGGGACGGTGGCCGCATGAACGAGTGCACGACCGAGGAGATCGTCGAACTGGTGCAGTTCGACGGACGGGAGTGGCTCTATTTCCGCGCGATTCCGATCGACGTCGCGATCATCCGCGGAACCACGGCCGACGAGTTTGGCAACATTTCGATGGAGCATGAGGGCGCATACCTCGGCGCGCTTGACCAGGCGTTGGCCGCTCGCAACAACGGCGGCATCGTGGTCGCGCAGGTCAAGCGAACCACGGCGCGGGGTTCCATCCCGGCCCAGGATGTGCGCGTGCCAGGCAACCTCGTCGACTACGTGGTGGTCGACCATGAGCAAATGCAGACCACCCAGACGCGTTACGACCCGGCGATCAGCGGGGAGCTGCGGGCGCCCCTTGATTCCTTCGAGCCAGTCGAGTGGGGGACCGACAAGGTCATCGCCCGGCGCGCGGCAATGGAGCTGATGGACGGCGATGCGGTCAACCTCGGTTTCGGCATCTCGGCGCTTGTGCCGCGGATTCTGCTCGAGGAAGGACACGGCGGCGACGTGACCTGGGCGATCGAGCAGGGCGCGGTCGGCGGTGTGCCGTTGCTCGGTTTCGCGTTCGGCTGCGCGGCCAATGCGATGGGGATCATGCCCTCGCCGATGCAGTTCGTCTATTTCCAGGGCGGCGGATTCGACCGCACGTTCCTCTCGTTCCTGCAGGTTGGCGCCGACGGGTCGGTCAACGTCTCGAAGCTGGCGGCCAAGCCGCACGTGACTGCAGGAGTCGGCGGCTTCATCGACATCACGGCCAACGCCCGGAATATCGTCTTCAGCGGGTACTTGACCGCAGGTGGAATCGACTTGGCGCTCGTCGACGGAGGTCTCGAAATCCGTCGCGAGGGGAAGGCGCGCAAGTTCGTGCCTGAGGTGGAGCATGTGACCTTCAGTGGGCGGATGGCGCTCGAACGGGGCGCGGACGTGACGTATGTGACCGAGCGCTGCGTGCTGAAACTCAAGCCGGAAGGGTTGACCGTTGTCGAGATTGCACCGGGCGTGGATCTGGAGCGAGATGTGCTTGGCCAGGTCGACATTCCGTTGCAGGTAGCCGAGGGGCTAACGCTGATGGACGAGCGGCTATTCCGGCCCGAGCCGATGGGGTTGGAACTGAGGCGAACAGGCGAGAAGCCGAGGAGTCGAGCAGCCGAAAGGGGCCAGCAATGACGCAGAAGGATGGCGGAGCGCGCGGTTTCGGAGGTCCGGGTGAGAAAAAGTCGATGAGTGACACGCTGAAAGAGTGGATCGACAAGATCGCTCGGTCGCTGCGGATCAAGAAATGACCGAGCCGTCGGCCGATCGAGTGCTCTTCTCGGTAGAGGGTCGGATCGCGACGATCACGATCAATCGGCCGGAGAAGCTGAACGTGCTTGATCCCGGGATGCTCGAGGCGATTGGCGGTCACCTGCGCGATCTCGACCGGTCGACCGAAGCGCGCGTCCTGATCGTGGCCGCGGCCGGCGATCGCGCGTTTTGTGTCGGCGCCGACATCGGTGTCTGGTCCGGTCTCGAGCCGATCGAGATGTGGAGGGACTGGGTACGGACCGGCTCGGCTGTGTTCGACCAACTCGCCCGCCTGCGAATCCCGACAATTGCCGCGCTGAATGGCTTTACCTTCGGCGGTGGCCTGGAGCTGGCGCTTGCGTGCGACCTCCGCGTGGCGGTGGACACGGTGCAGCTCTCCGCGCCCGAGACGAAGATCGCGACCGTGCCTGGGTGGGGCGGAACGTACCGGCTGGCGGAGGTGATCGGTCCGGCCCGGGCCAAGCAGATGATCTTCACCGGTGCGCGAATCTCGGCCGAGATTGCTGCATCATGGGGCTTGGTCAACGAAGTGGTCGTGGTCGATCAGTTGCAGTCGCGCGTTCGGGAAATTGCCGGTGAGATTGCGGCGAACGCGCCGATCTCGGTCCAGCTCGCCAAGGCGGCCATCGATGGCTCGCGCGGGATCGGCGCAGGTGTGACCTTCGAGGCGTTGGCCGGAGCGCTGGCCGCCATGACCGAA
>DASQCG010000589.1:0-9014 GCA_035634825.1 Thermomicrobiales bacterium
CAGGATTCGTCGAAGTCCGGATTGATCCGCTTCAGGTACGGCAGGTAGGTCTTGATCAGCTCCTCTTCCGGCATCGAGAAGTAGGGGTGATCCGGCTCCATGTACTTGCTCAAGTAGACGTAATGCTTGCCGTCGTAGTCCGCGGGCGGCATGAAGTTCGTGTGCTCGATCACACCCGTGAATGGCATGTCCGGATCGGCGATGTTGAGCCAATAGATGTCGCTCAGCTTGCGGTCGAGCTGGAGCAGCGCGACCGCCGCGGCCTCGTAGGTGAGGCCGGAGAGGATCTGCTTGTACCAGTCCGGCAGCATCGGCGCGAGCCGGAGCATGATCGGCGACGGCGTGGTCACGATTACGGAGTCGACTTCGACGGCTGGGCGATCATCGAACTGGACCTCCCAGCGGTCGTCGGGCAAGGGATTTAGAGCTGTCAGCGCAGCGCCGCAGTTCAACTCAGCGCCGGCCTTCCGCGCGCCGTCGACGATCGCGTCCGTCACGACATTGAAACTACCCTTGATGTAGCCGAGCTTTTCCTGATCGAGAGGCGAACGGCGGCTCGTCGTGCGCAGCCAGATCTTTCCCCAGAACCAGACCATCGCCACGTCGTGCTGGTACTTGCCGAATTTGGCGTCGAGCTGCGCGCCGAGGGTCCGCTTGTAGGCTCGCTCGCCGAGTGCCCGTTTCAGCCATTTTTCGGCCGTTACGTTCTCGAACTTGTGCCAGTCCTTGACCCGCTGGAGGTATGCGGTGACGAGACCGAGGCGCAACCGGTCGTGAATCGGGATGATTCCAAGCTTGAGCAGATCGAGCGCGCCGTTGAGCGGATAGATCTTGCCGTCCGCAAAGTAGCCCACGTTCGACGGTAGCCAGAGTAGCTTGTCGCCGATGCCGAGCTCGTGGATCAGCGCCGTGATCTCTTTGTCGCTCTGGAAAAGGTGATGATAAAAGTGCTCGAGATAATTGCCCGGGACCGGGAACGCGATGGCCTGGCCACCGAACTGCGGCGCCCGCTCCCACAGCGTGACCCTGTGGCCGCGCTGGGCCAAACGAAGGGCCGCCGTGATTCCGGCATATCCGCCGCCGACGATGCCGATGTGTTTCTGTCCCGGTTCGTTGCTCATGACCCCTGCTTCGCGCCTAAACGACAACCGAGCGGACTGTAACAAGCCCGCTCGGCTATCACCAGTGTCAAATTGGCTGGACCGTCCTAAATGAACAGGGGTGCCAGTACCAGCGTGATCGTCGCCAGGAGCTTGATCAGGACGTGCAGGGATGGACCCGCCGTGTCCTTCCACGGGTCTCCGACGGTGTCACCGACGACTGCGGCCGCGTGGGCATCACTGCCCTTGCCCAGGACATTGCCGTTGTCATCCTTGAGGAAGCCAGCCTCGATGAACTTCTTGGCGTTGTCCCACGCACCACCGCCGTTGTTGAGCATGACGGCGAGCAGGAGACCGGCGATCGTGCCGACCATCAACATGCCGGCCGCTGCTTCCCAGCGGAGGATGACACCAACACCGATCGGAACAGAGACGGCCAGGGCGCCCGGCAGGATCATCTCGCGAAGCGCGCTCTGGACCGAAATATCGACGCAGCGACCGTAGTCGGGCTCCGAGGTACCGGCCATGATGCCCGGGTCTGCCCGGAACTGGCGGCGGACTTCATCGATCATGCCCTGCGCAGCCCGACCGACGGCGCGGATCGCGAACGAGGAGAAGAGGAAGGTCAGCGCGGCGCCGATCAGCCCACCGACGAATACCTTGGGCTCGGCAAGGTTGATAACCCGGGCGAGAGTTTCATCCTCGCTGAACCGGCGCACTTCGTCGAGGTAGGCCGAGAAGAGCAGGAAGGCAGCGAGACCGGCGGTGCCGACGGCGTAGCCCTTGGTCAGCGCCTTGGTCGTGTTGCCGACCGAGTCAAGTGCGTCGGTGACGTCGCGGACCTCCTCGGGCTGGTTGCTCATCTCGACAATACCGCCGGCGTTGTCCGTGATCGGGCCGAAGCAATCCATTGCCAGGATGTAGGCGGCCGTCATCAGCATGCCCATCGTCGCAACTGCGGTACCGTAGATGCCGCCCGAGTTGAACAATCCGACGTTCGACTCGAAGTCAACTGTCTTGCCAATGTAGTAGGAAGAGAGGAGCGCTGCGCCGACAGTCAGGGCCGGGAGGGCGGTCGTCTCCATGCCAACCGCGATACCGGAAATAATGTTGGTCGCGGCGCCCTGTTTGGATGCGTTCGAGATGTCACGGACTGGCCGGTAGGTGCCGGCAGTGTAGTACTGCGTGATGAGGAGGAATGCGAGCGATGTCAGGAGTCCGATGATGCCGCAGATCGCAAACTCGAAGCTTCCGTATGGCAACATCCAGAAGCAAACCAGGAATATGCAGACCGCTGCGAGCGCGATCGTCAGGAAGAAGCCCTTGTTGAGCTCGCCCATCGGGTTCGCCAGGTAGCCACTCGGCCGGACGACTGAGACGCCGACGATCGAGCAAATCGCGCCGAACGCGGCGAGAACGAGCGGGAAGAAGATCCAGGCGATGTCACTCGTGCCTGTCGAACCGCCGGATGCTTTGAAGAGGGCGACACCGAGGATCATCGCCCCTATGATTTCCGCCGCCGAGGACTCGAAGAGGTCGGCGCCACGGCCGGCGCAGTCGCCGACATTGTCGCCCACGAGGTCCGCGATCACGGCCGGGTTGCGCGGATCGTCCTCTGGAATGCCGGCTTCGACCTTGCCGACCAGGTCCGCGCCGACATCGGCCGCCTTGGTATAGATGCCGCCGCCGAGTTGGGCGAAGAGGGCAACGAAGCTCGCGCCGAATGCGAAGCCGACGATCCAGAAGGGAGTCTCAGCAATCGCCGGGCCGTCACCCTCTGCGAAGAGCGAGACGAACCAGTAGACACCACTGATGCCTAGGAGGCCGAGCGCAACGACTAGGAAGCCCGAGACAGCGCCCCCGCGGAGGGCGACAACCATCGCTTCGCCCATTCCCTTTCGCGCGGCTGCGGCAGTCCGAATATTGCTGCGGACTGCTACGTACATGCCGATGTAGCCGGAGATGCCCGAGAGGGAGGCGCCGATCAGAAAGGCGACCGCGGTGATGATGCCGCGCTCCGTCTGATGGGTTTTTTCGAAGATCGCGACGAGGATGCCCATCACGATCGCGACGACGATTGCCAATTGTCCAATGGTGCGGTACTGACGGTTCAGATAAGCCTTCGCGCCCTGAAAGATTGCTCCGGAGACCTTCTGCATGTCCGGAGTGCCCTGGTCGCGGGACATGACGTCTTTCGCCAACCAAACGGCATACAGGATCGCAATGATGCCGAATAGCACGACCGGCACCATATAGAGCGCTTGCTCGTCCAACTGACCCTCCCTCGAAGGTGTGCTGCATTGATTCGCGCCGCTGCAGCGGTGGCTGGTTGATTACCCCTACGTTCCGACCCAGCATCATTCACCGCTGAATGCATGCCAGAGCTGGTCCAAATCTGAACGGGGATCGCACACAAAATCGCGCGAAGAGCGATCGCACGCCCGACGCGCAGGACCGAAGTTTATCAGATAGGACTTTCTCGGGCTATGCGGTTATCGGCCACTCGGCGCTGGGGCGGGAGTGCGTCCGAAATTTTTGATCCGCTCCCAGAGGCGCTGGATTTCACCGGTTTCCCATGAGACCAGCAACTGGCTCGCATTGAAGAGTGATGAGAACGTACCACTGATTACGCCAATCATCAGGGCAAGCACGAATTCCTTGGTCGATTCGCCGCCGAAGAGATAAAGGGCCAGCAATGTGAAGACAACCGTCATCGACGTGTTCAATGACCGGACGAGCGTCTGAGCCAGGCTGTAGTTGACCACCTCTTCGAACGTCGGGGCGACGCGGCGGGCAAGGTTCTCCCGGATCCGGTCGAACACGACAATCGTGTCGTGGACGGAGAAACCGATGATCGTCAGCAGCGCCGTCACAAAGAGCGAGTCAATCTCCACGCCCCGGACCTCGCCCAGGATCGAAAAGATGCCGAGCACCACCAGAACGTCGTGCATCATTGCCACAATCGCGGCGATGCCGTACAGCAATGGGTTCTGCGTATTCCGGAAGGCATACGCAATGTAGAGCAGGATGCCGATCGATGCGATGGCGACTGCAAAGAAGGATCGGCGCGTGATGTCCCGGCTGACACTTGATCCAACAGACGACAGCTGGAGCTCGGTAAATGGCCCAACGTCCTGCGTGATCGCTGCGGCGACTGCGTCCTTCTCGGCACTGCCCTGCTGGAGCTCCTTGACGCGGATCACGGCTACCCGGTTCGGCTCGCCGGCGGAATTGTCCGCAAGCTGGACCCGGGCGTTGTCGAGTCCGTGGGCGGCCAGCACGTTGTTGATTTGCTCCGTCGTGACCGGTTGGGCGAACTCGATCTCCCAGAGCGTGCCGCCGGTGAACTCGATGCCGCGGTTCAACCCGAACACGATCAGTGAGATGAATCCCGGCAGGATGATGATGAGCGAGATTGTGTACCAAAGCTTTCGCCGGCTGGCCAGATGTTCCATCGCGCGAATCGTTTCCTTCGTTAGTCTGCGGCCGCTCTGGCGGTCGGCTCAGGGTGTTCTTCGATGACCGCGAACAACCACGGATGCTCGGTCAGGCCAACCCGGACCAGTTGTCGCAGGAATGTGCGGGTGACGGTAATGGCGGTAAACATGGAGACGGCCACGCCGATGAAGAGGGTCAGCGCGAATCCGGTAATGATGCTGGCGCCCGTGTACCGGCCGAACCAGAACAGAATGGCAGACGTGATCATGGACGAAATATTCGAGTCGCGGATCGACGGCCAAGCGTGATCGAAACCTGCCTCGATCGCGTGAGACAGACTCCTCCCGCTGCGCAGCTCTTCCTTGAGTCTGGCGAAGATCAGCACATTGGCATCGACGGCCATACCGATCGAGAGGATGAAACCCGCGATTCCGGCCAGTGTCAGGGTCACATTGAGCAGCTTGAAGAGCGAGAACGTGATCGCTGTGTAGATGAGCAGGGCAAAGACGGACATCAACCCCGGCAACCGGTAGTAAATGATCATGAAGAGGCCGACGATTGCGAGGCCAATGATGCCGGCGATCAGCGAGTGGTCAATTGAGTCCCGACCCAGCGTCGGTCCAACAGTCCGGCTCTGTACGACCTTGAGCGGAACGTTGAGCGCGCCGGCCTTGAGCTGAATGACGAGGTCGCGCGCTTCCTGGGCTGAGACGCCGGTGATCTGACCAGAGCTGGAGATCGCCGCATTGATTTGCGGAGATGAGATGACGGTCTTGTCCACGACGATCGCCATGGGCTGGCCGATGTGCGTGCTGGTGAAGTCGTAGAACTTGTTGGACCCCTCGCCCTTGAGCTCGAATCCGACCGCGATCTCGCCAACCGACCCCTGGGTAACGAAGGCGTCCTTCAAATCGCCACCGCTCACGATGGTCGTATAGACCGTGCCCGAGGTTGGGCTGGCATTCGGGCTTGGCGCTGCTACCGGCGAGGCGATCGGCGACGCTTCAGGAGAACCGACCGGCGAGGCCTGCGGCGACCCGAGCGGTGATGCTTCCGGGCTTGCCGCGGGCGCGTTCGTGTCCACGCTCTCCGGCCCGCCGAGCGTGGTGGTGACGACCGTGCCGGGTGGCAGGTACTGTCCGTTCGTATCGATGATTTCGAGAAGCGCCGTCTTTTGGACGATCCGGGTAGCCTCTTCCGGATCTGTCGCGCCGGCTAGCTCGACGACGACCTGGTTATTGCCACGTGTCTGGACAACCGGCTCGCTTACGCCCAGCCCGTTGACGCGCTTCTCGATCGTGTCGCGGACGCCTGACATGGCATCGGAGTCGATCTTGGTTCCGGCCGGAGGATCGGCCTCGAGCAGGAGTTGAACACCGCCCTGAAGATCCAGGCCCTCATTGATATTGACGGATTTCTTGATTCCGCCGATATCCAGCCAGTTAGACGGGCTGGCGAGCCAGCCGGCCACGAGCGCCAAAAGGAGGATCGCGATCAACGAAATGCTGGTATGAGAGCGCACGCTGCCACCTCTCGAAATTCGGACATGCGAGGGTGAGCCGCGTCCGAAGGAATGTTCAAGTCAAGACCGATTCGGGATGGCCAAGCGGGCGCGAGTATAGGCCCGGCGTTCGCGACCGGTCAATCAATTTTACGCATCCAGCAGGAAATCGACATCCCGTGTGAAGGGGCGTCACCGGTAGAGCGTGTTCGACGTAATGTATTCGATTACCGGATCCGGCGTCTGAAATCGAATCGATCGACCTTCCGCACACCGGGTCCGGAGCGTCGTGGCAGAGATGTCAATCAGCGGCGCCTCGATGAACGCCGTCCGGGCGCGCAATCCGGGCAGAATCATCTCGAGGTGTTCGAAGTCGTACCTCGCGCCGGGCCGATTGATCACCGCCAACGAGGCAAGCTCGATGATTCGCGCCGGTGATCGCCAGGTTGGCAAATCGCGCAGTGAATCGCCCCCGATGATGAAGGAGAAGTCGTCCTCCGGCCGGCGCTCTTTCAGGCGCTCGAGGGTATCGACCGTGTAGGAAGGCCCGACTCGCTCCATCTCTATGCAGTTGATGACGAAGTACGGAATGGTTCCGATGGCCGCGTTGACCATCGCGATTCGGTCATGAACGGGGCTGACCGTCGCATCGGGCTTGTGGGGCGGATCGTTGGCGGGCAGGAATTCGATATGGTCGAGCCCGAGTTGGTCCCGCGTGGCCTCGGCAATGATCAGGTGGCCGTAATGGATTGGATCGAATGTGCCACCGAGGAGACCGATTCTGGCCACGAGCGCTTCCCTTGCTTGCCCGGGCGATTTCCCGGCTCAACGGTATAGTATCGGCACTATATGACCGGATTCCCATGAGGTGACTGGTGTTCGATTATCACGTCCACACGACCTTCTCGGTCGACTGCAATACGCTGATCGACGCATCCTGCGTGGCGGCAATAGCGGCCGGCATCACCGAAATTGCATTCACTGACCACGTCGACCATCAGCCCGCTGACCCAGGGTACGGATTCTACCGGCCGGTTGACTACCTGGCGGAGATCGAACGCGTGCGCGAAAAGTATGGCGATCGGTTGACGATCCTCAGAGGAGCCGAGGTCGACTACCACGACGATACCCGCGATGTCGTTGAGCAGTTCATGGCCGAGTGGGGGAACAAATACGACTTCGTCATTGGCTCAGTCCATTACGGAGAAAAGGGCGAGATCATCTTCCCCGAATTCTTTGCTGGCAAATCGCTCGACGACGTGATGTACCCGTACTTCGATCAAGTCGAGCGCGCCGTGCAGACCGGCTGGTTCGACACGATTGGCCACCTCGATATCCCGAAACGCTATATGCCCCGTACCCATCGCGACTACGACCCGCTGCGGTACCGGGACCGGCTGATGGAGTTGTTCAGCCTGATGATCGGGAACGGGGTCGCGTTCGAGATCAACACATCGGGTATTCGCCAACGGCCAAAGACAAGCATGCCCGGACCGGCAATCGTCAGATGGTATACCGAGGCCGGCGGCCGCCGAATCACGACCGGAACCGACTCGCACGCGGCGCAGACGGTCGGCGCCGGCGTACCCCGGACCCTCGAGATGCTTCAGATGTGCGGGATCGACTCGGTCTTGTCGTTCCGGAACCGAACTGGCACGCCGGTGGCCATTGATACCCTGAAGACATCCGGATAGTGACCTTGCGCGAGGAGCGTCAGCCACGGACGCGGCGCCCGGCTCGCCCGCGTGCCGAAACTCCACCGGACGACGATCCCCTGGAGATTCCGCGGTGGACTCACCCGCGTGTCACCGCCTACGACCTGGAACCGGAAGAGCGACGTCGCTCGCGGTCGCAAGGGCCGCGACGCATCACCTACCGCTCGATCCCCGCCCGGAGCGGTCATTTGCTCGGTATGGGACTGGCACCCGGCATCACGTCGCTCCTCGCGCTGTTCGTTTCGGTGGTGCCAGGGCTCAGCGGAACCGGTGACATCCCGATCGGAATCGTGGTCATCCTGCTGCTCCAGGTCGTGGGCCTGGCAATGATGAGCCGCGTCGAAGGGAACCTCTGGGGACCGTCGTGGATTTCGGTAGGATTTCTGGTCTCGGTGATGCTGCCGATGGTGGCGCTTCAGGTCTCGTTGCTTCATGAGCCGTACGTTTCGATCGGTATGGGGTCGGCCGGACCAGCGTTACTCGCGACGCTCTTTGTGCTGGGTCTATATGGCGCGTTCGCGATCTGGGTGACCTGGACCAGCCAGCGCCGGCCCGAGATTGCCGCAGTCCTGCTGATGCCGTCGACGCTCGCGATACCGGCCATGATTGGAGAGCACGGGAGCATCGATCAGAAGGCGGCGCTGATGATCCTCTCCGAGGTGACGCTGATCACCGCAATTGCCGCGGCAGTCGTCTGGCTGTTCCCCGGCTGGCCGCAGCTCCTTGCCGGCGGCGGTGCGTTGGCTATCGAGCTGGTCAGGTTGTGGGTAGCTGGACGCGGGCCGTGGCGACATGAGACGAGTGGAGCGATCGTTAGCGTCGTCTACATAACGATGTTGGTCGCGGCGGTGCTTGTGGTCGTGCTGGTTCCGGTGATGGCGGCGATCCTGAATATGCCGGCGCCGGCGCGGCGAGTTCCCTCACCGCGCCGGCGGAGGTGAGCTACGAGAGCTGCTCTTTACCGTTCTCGGAGATTCCTGCGAACGGGTCATCCTCGTCGGACTTCGGCTCGATCACAGTCATCGAGGCAACGGTTTCGTTGGCTCCGCTCATGCGCATGAGGGTCACGCCCTGGGTGGCGCGTCCACTCCGATTGATCTGCGAGCAGGGAATCCGGATCATCTGACCGGCCGTGCTGAGCATGACGACGGTCTCGTCGCCCTTGACCATTGCGGCCTGGACGATGTCCCCGGTGCGGTCGGTCAGCTTCATGGCGGTGACGCCCTTGCCGCCGCGCTTGATCCGGCTGTACTGGCTCAT
>DASQCG010000590.1:0-7783 GCA_035634825.1 Thermomicrobiales bacterium
CGATGCGATCGGCCGAGAACGTGAAGCTGAAGACGATTCGCGGCTGTTTTCCGGACATCCAGACCGCGCCCGCAGCACCATCGATGAGCGCAGTGCGGGCGACGCGGGCACCTCCGGCAAACCTTCCGGCTACGGCCCTGACTCCGCGAACTTCCGGCACTGAGCCCATCGCTACAGCCGCCTGGTCGGCCCGCAACGCCACGCCCGGATCAAGGAGGTTGACGAGCGCTTCGAAGTCACCATCCCGCGCTGCGGCGAGGAAGGCATCGACAATCGCGTGCTTACGAATCAGATCAACGTCGTTGGTCAAGACCGACGCGCCACGCACGCGCCGGCGAGCGCGACTGGCAAGCTGCCTGGCGGCGGTCGGAGTTCGGTCGACGATGGGCGCGATCTCGTCGTATGGCACACCGAACATGTCATGCAAGACGAAGGCGAGCCGTTCGGCTGGCGCCAGTGTCTCCAGCACGACGACCAGCGCCGGCCCGACTGAGTCGGCCAGCACCGCGTCGCGCTCCGGGTCGCTCCCATCGGCATCGCTGACAATCCAATCGAAATCCTGCGTTCCGAACGGGCCCTCCCGTCGCGACGCGCGCGAGCGCAACATGTCGAGCGAGACGCGGGATACTACCGTCGTCAGCCAGCCGGCGAAGTTCTCGACAGCGCTGGTATCAGTTCGGCTCAATCGCAGCCACGCCTCCTGAACGGCATCGTCCGCCTCGCTGCGGGAGCCGAGCATCCGGTAGGCCACCGCGCTTAGGCGATTCCGGTGCGTCTCGAATTGCTCAGCCAGCCAATCATTTTCGGGCATCGGTCACACTTCCCTCTCGCGGTCCGTCATAGTGTTGACGGCCGAAACGCGGTCGATGTGACACAGCCAGCGCAAGGAGTTCCACATGGCATCCGGTCTCAAAACGATTATCTATCCGGTCAAGGACCTTGCCGGTGCAAAAGCACTCTACGGCAATCTGCTCGGCGTGGAGCCATACGTGGATCAACCGTATTACGTTGCCTTCAACGTTGACGGAACCGATGTCGGCCTCGATCCGAACGGGCACGCCAAGGGCATGACCGGCGCGCTCCCGTATTGGCACGTCGCGGATATCCAGGCGAGCATCAAGGACCTCGTTGCCGCCGGCGGGGAGCTGCAGCAGGACGCGACCGATGTCGGCGGCGGCAACCTGATTGCTTCGGTGAAGGACACTGACGGCAATATCATCGGTCTCATGCAGGCGGTCTGAGATCGGATCTCCGGGCACAAAGGGTGGGCGAAGCGTGGACGACCAGGACCTGAAGCTACGGCCAATCGGCCGAATTGTGTCATCGCTGACCGATCGATCTGGTGCGCCAAAGCAAGCAGACGAGTGTGCGCCACCCGCGCAAATCGTCTTATTCTCCGAATTCATCCAGGCGGCCCGCGATCTTCAACCCGGCGACGAGATCCTGGTGCTGACCTGGCTTCACCTCGGTGATCGGACCACGCTCGCCGTCCACCCGCGCGGCGATTTGAGTCGGCCAATCACCGGCGTCTTCTCAACCCGATCGCCAGATCGCCCGAACCCGATCGGCCTCCACGCCGTCACAATCGAGGCGGTTGCGGACGGAGCACTGACCGTCCGCAACCTCGAGGCGATCGATGGCACGCCCGTTCTCGACATCAAACCTGTGCTCCGCAACCAGCGCGAGCGCTGATCAGGAGACGACGCACGCATGGAGCAATTCGTCAGAACTCCGGCTGAGCGCAAGCGAGACACGCTCCACAGGCTCGAGCATGATGTCGATGCCTGGATCGCCACCGCGGACAGTGCGAGTGGAACTCCATATCTGGTGCCGCTCTCATTCCTGTGGGACGGCATGACGCTGCTGATATCGACCCCGACGGCCAGCCCGACCAGTCGGAATCTGCTCACCTCGGGCCGGGTCCGCCTCGGAATTGGGCCCACGCGAGACCTGGTTCTGATCGAAGGCAGCGCGCAGCCCATTCCCGCCGCCGAAATCGCGGACGAGCTCGGCGACGCCTTTGCCGCCAAGACCGGCTTCGACCCGCGCGAGCTCGTCACGCCATACACCTGGTTCCGGATCCAGCCGGAGCGGATCCAGGCCTGGCGCGAGGCCAAGGAGCTCGATGGTCGCGACCTGATGCGTGGCGGCCTCTGGCTCGTTTCCTGACTGCGGATCGGGCAATTCCGGGTGACCTCACCGGCATGTATGATCATGACCCCAGTCCTAGCCGGAACATTATGCAAATGCAAACCTTTGCATAGAATTGACGATAAACGGGCGTGCTCGTTTTCGTATCCGGAATGCGTCAGGCTGGCTGGTGGAGCAACCGTTGCAACTCGCCTTCGCGCACATCGACCGTTCGTCGGCGCTCGACGAGCGGGTTGCCGATTTGCTCTCGACCTCCGCAGGCCACCTGCCGGATGATCCGCTTCGCTCGCTCTACTTCGCGAACGAAGCCCTGGTTCTGGCCGAATCCAGCGATCTCATCGATCTGGAGCTGCGGGCGCTGCGACTGATTGTCGAAGGGCTTCGGACAACGGGTCGTCAGGCGGATGCGACTCCCTACATTGTCCGGGCAATCGATCTTGCTGACTCTCTGCACGATTCGGACCTCCTCGCCGCGCTGATCGACGCCCTCGGCAATTGGGCCATCGCGGTTGAGCAGGATGCCGGTGTCCCAAGACCGCGGCGCGATCGCTCCTCGCGCGACTGGGCCACCACCGCGATCGCGCGACTTGAGCGCCGGCACGCAACCAATGCGGCCGGATCAGGGCCGGCGCGGGAAGCCACCATCGATGATCCGGAGACCGGTCTCCTGAACGCGCTTGGAATGGCGGCGGAGCTGCTCACCCTCGAGGAACGCGACATCCCATACGCTCTGATCCAGATCGTGCTGACCAGCCACACGCTGCCGGTGTTGACTGGTGTCGCCCGCAGCGCGGCTCAACTGGTCGGCGACCGCGGCCTGGTCGCGCGGAACGGAATCGCGATGTTGACGGCCGTCCTGCCGTCCGTCACCGGGATCGCCGCCATGTCCCTCGCAGAGCACATGCGTGTGGCCTTCGTGCGCGAGGCTGCCGGGAGCGATGCGCGCATCGGCATAGGCGTCGCCATCAAGCAGTCCGGCGAGTCGAGCCGGGACATCCTTCGCCGCGTCGCGGATCGGGCCGAAGAGGCGATCTTCGCGGCCGGCGTGACCGTCTGCGGCTAGCTTGCTACTCCGAACTCGCCCCGGGGTTCCGTGCGAGAATCCAGCCCATTGATCGAATCCGATGCTGATCCTGGGAGCGTATCCGCATGGCCATGCCCAAAGCCACCGTCTGCCTGACATTCGACTTCGACGCAATCTCGGTCTGGATCGGTCCGCGCGGTGCGACCTCCCCGAGCGCGACCTCTCGCGGCGAGTACGCGGTTCTGGGGGTTGAGCGGATTCTCAAGGTACTCTCGGAGCGGGGAATCGTCGCCACCTTCTTCATCCCTGGTCATACGGTCGAGACGTACCCGCATTCGATCGAGGCAATCCTCGCCGCCGGTCACGAGATCGGACATCACGGCTACCTGCACGAGAACCCCTGCGCGTTGCCGTCGAAAGACGAGGAGCGCCGGGTGATCGAGCGCGGCCTGAAGGCGCTAGCCGAGATTGCCCATCTGAAGCCGGTCGGATACCGGTCGCCGTCGTGGGACAACTCACCCTACACGACCGACCTGTTGCTCGATTATGGCTTCCGGTACGAGAGCTCGCTGATGGCGGACGATTTCACGCCGCACTGGTGCCGCGTCGGCGACATTGCGAACACCGATTCCGCCTACGTCTTCGGTCAGTCGGTCGACCTTGTCGAGATGCCGGTCAGCTGGGTGCTCGACGATTTTCCGCACTTCGAGTTCCTGCGGTATCCGAATGTTGTCTTCCCGGGTCTCTCCGCGCCGAGCAAGGTCGAGGAGATCTGGAAGGATGAGTTCACCTTCATGTACCGGGATGTGCCGAACGGCATCTACACCCTGACCATGCATCCGGAAATCATCGGCAAGGGACACAGGATCATGATGCTCGAGCGGCTGATCGACTGGATGGCCGGTCTTGAAGGCGTGAACTTCACCCGGCTTGCCGACGCGGCCGATCAATGGCGTGACGAACAATCTGCATGACAGGCACGAGCGCGACCTTGACAGCGGGATGGGTTAAACTATCCTAACGTAAGTAAAGCCTGACTGATTTGGTCGGACTGCAATTTCGTTCAACGAACCGTAAGGTTGTTACATAAGGAGTACCGGGTGGCCGCGACAAGCACACCGATGCTTTCAATCACAGATGAGGCCGTTAACCAGCTCAAGTCGTTCCTGGACGAGCAGGGCACGCCGGATCACGCGCTGCGCGTTTTCGTGTCGCCGGGCGGCTGCTCCGGCCTCCAGTACGGCATGACCATTGAAGAAGCCGCCGACGAGGGCGACGAAGTCGTCGAGACGGACGGCGTCCGCATCATCGTCGATAACTTCAGCGCAATGTACCTGGGCGGCGCAACGGTCGATTTCGTCAACTCGCTCATGGGTGGCGGTTTCACGATCCACAACCCGAACGCGGTTGCCTCGTGCTCCTGCGGCCACTCGTTCGACACGGGCGATGACGGCCAGACCGCACACGGCTGCAGCCGCTAGAACGCCCTCCCGGCACGCAATCGAAGGCGGCGCGGTCCGACTGGACCGCGCCGTTTGTTGATTTCGGAGTGTCCGGGCCGGGTTCAGGGTCTTGCGCTTTGCTCGGGATTCGATATGATGGAGTATGGGAGCGGTTCCACAAGCGTGCGCAAAGGCGGGTGTGTTGCAGTCACTACAACTTACCCTCTTCCCAAAACCATTAATCTGTGATAATATTCACAAGTTGTGGGACGGTCAGTTGACTCACAACGCCTCTCATTCTGTCTCGCCTGTAGGACCGTACCGCGAGCAGTCGCATCATTCGATTCGAGAATCGCAGAGCAGCGAACCCCGCCGACCTGGGCAACGTACCTTCACGTGTTGCGGTCCACGCAGCAGATTTGGTCGCCGGGTTCGTTGCGCACCGCGTAGCTTCTGACGAGTGGTGTACTGTCCGCAAACATTGTTTCGAGACGGACCAATCTGTAAGGAGCAATGCGCTTAATGAGTGATTCGTTGCAGACCTTTGACGTTGGGAAGATCGACGCCCTGGTTGCCGAGACGGTCGGCCAGGACGACAAGGTCGACGTTCCCGAAGAAATCCAGACCCAGATGGCCGGCGACATGGAGGAGCCGGAACACGATCTCGAGCGAGATCTGGATGTCCTTCAGCGACTCGATCCCAACTTCATCAATGATCCCGTCCGCCTCTACTTGCGCGAGATCGCCGAAACTCCCCTGCTGACCCATCAGCAGGAGATCGACCTTGCCAAGCGCGTCGAGATGGACGATCAGGAAGCAACGCAGCTCTTCGTCCGGGCAAACCTCCGCCTGGTGGTCTCGATCGCCAAGCGCTATGTGAACCGCGGCCTGACCCTCCTGGATCTGATCCAGGAAGGCAATATCGGCCTGATGCGCGCCGTCCAGAAATACGACTGGCGCAAGGGCTTCCGCTTCAGCACCTACGCGACGTGGTGGATCCGACAAGCCATCACCCGTGCCATCGCTGATCAGAGCCGTACGATCAGGCTCCCCGTACACATGGGCGACTCGATCTCCCGCTACCGCAAGACCCTCAACATCCTCGCCCAGGAGCTCGGCCGACAGCCGACGCCGGAAGAGGTTGCCGAGGCGATGGCGGTCGCGCCAGAGAAGATCCACCAGATTGTGCAGGCAGCGCAGCGTACGATCTCGCTGGAGACGCCGATCGGCAGCGAGGACGAGACCAGCCTCGGCGATTTGATCGCCGACGAGGTTTCCGAGACGCCGTACGAGGCCGCCAGCGAATCGATGCTCAAGCGCGACGTTAGCGCCGCGCTCGATACGCTCACCCCACGCGAGAAGCTTGTGTTGCAGCTACGCTTTGGCTTGGGCCACAGTCACCAGCACACGCTGGCTGAGGTTGGAGAGCAACTCCAGATCAGCCGCGAGCGCGTGCGCCAGATCGAGAACGAAGCGCTGCAGAAGCTGCGCCGGCTCGATGGTGACCGCCTGTTTGCCTATCACCAGGAGCTCTAGCACTGGATCTCCCCAGTCAACCTACAAACTCGTCAGGCCAGCCCTCCACAGGGCTGGCCTGCTTTGCTGTGCGCGAGAGGATGCGCGCCCGATAGGGCTCACCGATGGATAGCGCTCTGAAACTGCTCGCCGTGTTCGCCCTCGTGGCGATCAATGGCCTGTTCGTGGCCGCCGAGTTCGCGCTGGTCGGCGCCCGGCCGACCCGAATCGATCAACTCGTCGCGCAAGGCAACCGCTGGGCCAAGCTCGTCAAGCGGGCGATGGATGATCCGAACCGGTTCATCTCGGCCGCCCAGGTCGGCATCACGATGGCCAGTCTTGGTCTCGGCTGGTTAGCCGAGCCCGCCGTCGCCGAGCTCCTGATTCCGATCCTCGAGCCGATCTTCGGTGAAGGCGGCACGATCGGCGCGCACTTCATTGCCGGCGCGATCGCCCTTTTCCTGATCACGCTCCTCCACATCGTGCTCGGCGAGCAGGTGCCGAAAATGATCGCACTGCAACGCGCCGAATCCACCGTGCTCACGATTGCACCGGTGGTAACGGTGATTTCGGTCCCGTTCCGACCGTTGATCGCGCTGCTCTACTGGCTCACCTCCGTCGTTCTGAAGCTGCTGCACCTCGAGTGGCAAGGCGAGCATCACCTCGTCTACTCCGAAGACGAGCTCAAGATGATGATCACCGCCAGCCACCAAAGGGGCATCCTCGACGAGAACGAAGAGGCGATGATCAACCGAGTCTTCGGCTTCGCGGAGATGGTGACCGAGCAGGTCATGGTCCCACGCACCGAGATCGAGGCGATCCCCATCCGGGCCACACTCGACGAGGTCGTCAAGGTCGTCGCGGACAGCGGACATTCCCGCTATCCAGTCTACGGCGAGAATCTCGATGACCTGCGCGGCGTCTTCCATGCCAAGGACCTCTACACGCTCCTCGCCCGAAATGAGCAACACCGGTTCAGCCTGCGCCGGATGGTCCGTGAGCCGCTCATGGTGGCCGAGTCGACCAACCTCGACGACCTGCTCACCCGCATGAAGCAGGAGCGGACGCAGATTGCGATCGTGGTCGACGAGTACGGCGGCACGGCCGGCATGGTCACGCTCGAAGACGTACTCGAGCGGATCATCGGCGACGTCCAGGACGAGTTCGAGACCGACGGCGACGACGTGGTCCTCCTCGAGGAGGGCTGCGCTGAGATCAGCGGCCTGCTCTCGCTCGAGGATGTCAACGAGCGGTTCGACACGCACTTCGAGGACCCGTACTACAACACGATCGGCGGATTCGTATTCGGCCAGCTCGGCCGCCGGCCGGAAGTAGGCGATGCCGTCACCGTCGACAACGTCGAGCTGACTGTGCTCAAGCTGGACGGTTTGCGCATCGACCGGATCAAGATCTCGATCCAGCCGGTCGACGAACCGGCGCCCGAGGCAGAGCCGGTCGCCGTCGGCGAACCGAGCTAATCGGCGACGGCCGGTTCCGCCGTGCCCCAGGTGCCGATCCGCTGCTTCGCGACATCGATCTTCTGCGTGAAGACGAGCGAGAGAATCACGAAGATCGTCCCGAACAGGAACGGGAAACGATAGCCAAGCTGATCCCAGAGCGCCGCGCCGAAAACCGGCACGACGATCGCGGT
>DASQCG010000591.1:0-5007 GCA_035634825.1 Thermomicrobiales bacterium
GTCCGATCTCACCCTGTCCTCAGACCCGTCGGTGTCTCGGGTCCACGTGTTGTTCGAGCACGTCGGTGATGTGTGGACAGTCAGAGATGTCGGTTCACGCAATGGGACCTTTGTTAACTCGACCCGATTGCTGGCCGAGCGGACCCTGCGAGACGGAGATGAAGTCCTCATAGGTCGCACCCGCCTCATCTTTCGCGATCCAGGTTGCCGTTCCGGACCAACGACCGAAAGGCTGCAACCGCCGCCGACTCTGACCGCACGGGAGCACGAGGTACTTGTATGGCTATGTCGCCCGTTGTTGCTTGGCAATGCCTTTACGGCGCCCGCCAGCGTGCGTGAGATAGCTGCCGGACTGGTTGTGACGCCTGCCGCGGTCAAGCAACATCTGGCCCGGCTCTACGCAAAGTTCGCTATCGACGATGTCGACAGCGAAATGCGCCGTGCTCGGCTGGCGAACGCCGCGCTCAGCCGAGGCGCTATAACGTTGGCGGATCTTCAACCGATCTCGCGCTAACGGTCGGCGGTGGCGTCGTGGACGCGTGGAACGATCGCTACAACATTCTCGACACGGTCTCGATGAGTGGCCGGGTCAAGTTGGTCAAGGCGTGGGATCGAGATCACGAGCGCCTCGTTGCCCTCAAGGTCGTCTCCTCGGACCAGACGATGACCCGGGACCAGATAGTCGGCGAGGCACGAGTTCTGCTCAGTCTGACGCCTCATCGGGGATTGGCCACCGCTCGCTATGACTTCTTTGCGGGTAACCGATACGTGATCGTCATGGACTGGATCGACGGTACCGACCTGGACAGCGTGCTGGCTGAGCGGGGCGACCCCGGGCTCCCAGTACCCGAGGCCCTGAACTACGTGAGACAGATGGCGGCGGCTCTGGATCACCTCCACTCCCACGACCCCCCAGTGATCCATGGCGATGTCAAACCGGCCAACGTGATGCTGCGTCCTGATGGTTCGGTGGTACTGGTCGATTTCGGTGTGGCTCGTCTGGCCGGGGATGTGACGCACGCCGGAACGCACGGATTCGTGGCGCCCGAGGTCGGTGGAGGAGCGGCCATCAGTCCAGCGGCCGATGTGTACAGCCTGGCCGCGACCACCGTGGCCCTCATCACCGGCCGCGCGCCGGATCCAGGTCGGCCGCTATTCGAGGGCGTCGATCCCGGTGAGGTGGGTCCGCTCACGCGTGCGCTACGACGAGCGTTGTCCAGTGATCCCGCGAATCGCCAGGCGTCTGCCGGGGAACTCGCACATGAACTCCAGCCTGGAAGCCGAACGCCGTGGACCGGCGTTCTCAGCTTCCTGGTCGCGGTGATAAGCGACTTCGCGGACCTCTCGGAGCACCACGCGGCGGCGATGCCGGAGTTCCTCGATCGGCTGGACGACACCCTGGCCACGGTCGTCGATGCACACCGCGGCCGAACGTTGCCTTCCATGTCCCACGATTCAATTCGGTGGTCCGTCTTTCAAGAAGCCGCGGATGCTGTCAGTGCTGCGTTGCGGCTGCATGCCGAAGTCGAGAGGGATCGGTGGCCTGACGGCATCCGGATAACGATGGGCGTCGCGATCGACAGTGGGCCAGCGCCGTTGCGCAACCGCGGCGATTACTACGGTCCGACCGTGGCGCGGGCCTGGCGGACGGCCCCACGGGTCCCGCCGCGAGCGACGGTAATTTCCCAGACCTCGGCCGATCTTGCCCGAGGGCGAATGCCGAGCGGCAGCATATTAGTCGAAATACCCAATTCTCCCGGCGAAGACGGAAAGCTGTTCGGCCTCGCCTCCGAAGCCGATGAGCGAGTCGGACTGCTGGAAAGCCCGGCGGCAGCGCAGGAACCTCGATCGGTCTGGATGCTGTCGTGCCAGCTGGATGCCCCCGACGCCCTGACCAGTGAGGAGCATCGCCGAGTAACGGACAGATATCGAAGTGTCCTTGCGCAGGCGTCCACCCGATTCGGTGGACGAGTCCTCAGCGTCGATCAGGACATCGCGATCCTGCTGTTCGCGAAGCCCACCGAGACCGTCCGAGCGGCATTATGGGCAAGAGAGACCCTCGGCGACGCTCCCGATCCGGTCGGCGACATCCAGGCTCGAATGGCTATCCATGTCGAATCCGGATTGCGCGGCTCCGAACTAGAATCACCCGTCACGACGCACTCGAGCTTGGTGGTCTGCCGAGCAGCCAATCCTGGCCAGATCTTGGTGTCCGAGTCCGCCGCCGAGTTATTGGCCAGCGAACTCCCTCCGGGCGTCACGTTGGTGAACCTCGGAACGCACCGGCTGTCCGACCTGGGTCAGGCCCAACCGGTTTACCAGCTGGCCGATGCGTCGACGGCTGAGGGCTTCCCACGCCCGCAATCGCTCGATGGGCGTCCGCACAACCTTCCGGGCCATCTAAACCGCTTTGTCGGCAGGCGTAGCGAGCTTCGGGCATTGTCCGAACGGTTGGCCGATCATCGTCGGATCTGGGTACTCACGGGGCCGCCCGGTGTCGGTAAGTCTCGGCTGGCGCTTCAGGCCGCTGCGCAAGTTCTGAGCGTATTCACGGATGGCGTATTCCTTGTCGACGCATCCAACATCGGCCCGTCGGAGGATCTGTCCTCCTCGCTCCTCGCCGCGATGGGGGTCCGCGACAGTGGATCGGGTACGTTCGCCGGCAGAAGGTCCGACCCTATGCGTCCGGCCGTCGCCCGCCTGGTCGATCATTTGCAAGACCAGCAGATGCTCCTTGTGCTCGACAATCTCGATACCTGTATCAGCATGGCGAGGGCGTTGGCCGAGTCGGTGTCTCGCCGGTGCCCAGGGATAGGGATTCTGGCGACCAGTCGCGAGGCGCTCGGACTCGAGGGCGAAGCGGTCACCCGGGTGCGGCCGCTCGAGGTTCCCGCACCAGGCGAGCCGGCAGACGAAGCGCGGCGACGATCAGCCGTGCGACTCTTCATTGATCGAGCTCTTCCCAAGCGGCCCGATCTGGCGTTGGGCGACGAGGCTATCGGCACCATCGGGGCAATATGTCGCGCGGTCGATGGGCTGCCGCTGGGCATCGAGTTCGCAGCCGCAAGCTTGAGATACCAGTCGCTCGAGGGACTTGCCACAACCCTCGCCTCGGGCGACGAGGCGCGAGCTAGCTCCGTTTTTGGACCTAGTTCGCAGTCGAACGTCCTCGAGTGGACTTTCGAAACTTTGTCTGAGTCCGAAGCATCCGTGCTGTGCAAGCTTTCAACGTTTATGGGTGGCTTTAGCCTCGACGCCGCCGAGGCCGTGTGCCACGGGGCGGAAGGCAATACGGTCAATGTTCCGCTATGCGTTGCCTCGTTGGTAGATAAGTCTCTGATCGAGTACGAATCCGGGTCCTCCGGCGATTGGTATCGATTGCTGGAGGTGACGAGGCGCTTTGCGGAGAAGCGGCTACTTCAATCTGGTTCGGCCGACACTGCGAACGCCGCTCATCTCAGCTGGTACGACCAGCTGAGTCGGCAGGCCGAAAGCAATCTCAGGGCCGGTGGGCAAATGCGCTGGTTGGCTGCAATCGACCGTGAATACGACAACCTGCACATAGCGATCGAGCGGGCGGCCTGGCTCGATCCACCGGTCGGGGTAGAAATTGCCTCGCGGCTCTGCCTTTTCTGGCTGATGCGCGGCCGGATAGGCGAGGGTTTGGGAATCATCGACCGCGCGCTCGAAGCGGCTGGCGCGTCTGATCTCGTGCCGGGCCGCGGCCATCTTGCGGTCGGCATCTTGAGCGCATTTGCCGGCGACGGCGAGCGGGCATTGGTCTCGGGCCGACGGGCGTGGGCAGCCGGCGCATCGTTAGCCGATCGGCAGTTGCAAGGCACGGCCACCTGGCTGCTCGGGCTGGCCGAGATGATGCTCGGCCGGGTGAGGACGGGAACCAAACGAATCGCCGACGCGGCCACCACCGCGCGCGAGATCGGCGACCAATGGTTATTCGCTTACGCGCAGACCAGCCTCGGCAATGCCTATTTCCTCGCGGGTGATGTGGCCTCGGCCCGGTTGTGTTATGGCGAGGCACTGCCCATTCGTGAGCAGCACCAGGACTTCATTTGGATCGCCTGGACCGCGTTCCGGCTCGGCGTACTCCAGTCCGCTCAGGGCGAGTTCGCCGCATCGAGAGCGCTTCTGAACCAGGCGCTGCAAGCAGCAGGCGCGATTGAATACACCCAGGGCATCCTCCTCGCCAAACTCGGAATCGCGGATGCCTCCGATCTGCAGGGGGACGTCACGAGTGCAACCGAGGCATATCTTGATGCACGCGGGTTGGCTCGCATCGTCGAAGACGAGGCCAGTGAGAGTTTTGCGCTCGGGGGTCTGACGCAGCTTGCTGCTGAAGGCCAGCACGAGAACGAGGCGGAGGGGTGGATGACGGCCCAGGCAGAAACTGGGTCCCGAATGAGCTTGCAGGCTCGAGCCTCGTTGCTTCGAAGCCGCTCGGTCGTAGCAGAACTTCACGGATACGAGGCCGAGGCCGCGGCCCGTCGGCGCGGAGCGTTGCTGCTTTATCACCACATCGGCGACATCCGTGCCGTAATCGAACAGCTCGAGGAACTCTCCAGGCACGCTGGCCAGTTCGAAGATCTGCCGACGGCTGCTGCACTGCTCGCGGTGGCGGAGACATTACGCACGCGGACCGGCCTTCGGCTGCCCCCGCGCACGACAGAGAGACTCGCGCCCGTTCGCCGACAGATCGACGAGTCCCACGACCCCAAAGTGCGCGATGCTGCGATGACCGGACAGACCATGTCATTGAGCACAGCGGTCGCGCTCGCCCTTCGCGTCGGACGAGGCTGACGGCTGCTCGCCCCTTCCGCGACACCCTTGCCGCTCGGCCACATTGGCCTTACTGCCGGGTGAGCGAGTCGTATCCAGCCAGGAATAGCGGCCAGATGCGATAGTCAGCGAGGATTTCTCATCTGGCCCAACGGAGGCGTCCAGGTGCAATGCCCGGGGTGTTCCTCACGAACCATTTCCGGTATATACATG
>DASQCG010000592.1:0-6496 GCA_035634825.1 Thermomicrobiales bacterium
GCCGTTGTAACCCCAGGCGCGGACAGTCGTGCCCGGCATCAGTTCCCAATCGAACTCGGAGGCCGTGAAGACGAACTCGCGCAACGCGGGCTCGGCCGAGGCTTCCTGACCGAGCAGGTGCTCCGGATCGATCACCCCGGCGGTCGATGCGAGCGCGTAGGTCGCGACGCCGGCAGTGCCGGTCCGGATCAGATTGCGACGCGAAACGCTGCCGGAAATGGCGCACGCGAACCCACCTTGCTTGAACCCAGGCATTCCAAACATCCTCTTTTGTGACAGTCGTGGCGAATAGGCGAAGGCGGTATCAGGAACGCCGCGGGGGGCGCCGGACCATGAACCAGGTGGGTAAGCCGAGGACAACCGTTTCGGCCGCGATCTCGAATCCGAACCGCTTGTAAAATAGCACGTTTTCGGGCTTATCTGTTTCCAGCCGGGCGATATCCCGCGCGGCATCGAGGCGGGCGCAGACGACCTTCATCAGCCGGGAGCCGATACCGCGTCCCTGGAGGCCAGCATCGACGGCGAGCGGACCCAGGTGCCAGTGGGGCTCCCTTGGATCGCGATCGGTCCAGGCCTTGAGCCAGCGAATCGTCAGGAAGGCAGCGCCCGGTCCCATCGCCATCAGGCGCGGCATGATGTGCAGCTGCTGGAGTTGAGTCGGTGGCGGGGTGCCGGGCGGGGTCATCCCGCAGACAGCCAGAATCCGTCCCCGGACATCCCGGGCAACCAGCATCTGCTCGTGCAATCCCATCACGGCGAAGCTGGCGCCGAACATGGCCGCCAGACGCTGCTCGCGCACGTCTGGATCGTTCCCGAAGACGCGAACGTGGAGCGGGTTGTCGCGCATGCCTCGCGAGAGCACTCCGAGAGCGGCGTCGCGCTCCATTGCCGAGAGCGCGCCGATTTCGACGAGATCGAGATTGAGGGCGTATGCGGGTGCCGCCTCCGCGTTGATTGCCCGTTCCAGTGTCCCCATTGCCTCGATCCCGTTCAGTATCTCGTCGCGTGATTCCTGCGACTACTTTGCCGGTCAGCACGCTGTCAAGCCACACACACTTCCCCAACGGTGTCCCAACAGTTGGGCAAAATCGCGGATTCGGCCGGGGGAAGTCGTTGGTATAGTTGCGTATTGCCATTCACTGTACGAGGGGTTGCCAGACCGGATGGTCGCCGATCACGAAATGCAGTTCGGAGCTCGCCTCCGCGCCTTGCGCGATGCTGCCGGAATGTCGCAGGAGGAGTTGGCGGAACAGGCCGGGTTGACCGCGAATGCCGTCGGCTCGCTTGAGCGGGGCGAGCGGCGGCGGCCGTATCCCCATACCGTGCGCGCGTTGGCTGATGCCCTCAATCTGGCGGAGGCCGATCGGGAAGCCTTTTTCGCCGCCGCGGGTCGACCGGCCGCGCGACCCGCTGCACCGGTTGCAACGACAGCGCGACTTGATTCGCCGTTGCCCGCACCGGTAACCAGGCTGATCGGACGAGAGCAGGACGTTTCCGCCGTTCAGGCCCGCTTGACCTCAGATTCGGCACGTGTGGTGACGCTGACCGGTCCGGGCGGCGTCGGAAAGACCCGCTTGGCCATCGAGGTCGCGCTGGCATGCAGCGATTACTTCGCGGATGGCGTGATCTTCGTGCCGCTTGCGCCGGTTACGGATGCCGCATTGCTGATTCCGACGCTGGCGCATGCGCTGGGTCTGTTGGTGGCGCAGGAGCAGGCGATTAGCGAGCGCGTCCACGCCTATTTGCGCGATCGCCGGATGTTGATCGTGCTCGACAACATGGAGCATGTTCTTTCCGGCAGCGCAGACGTGGCCGCGGTCATTGAGGCGTGTCCTTTGATCCGGGTGCTGGTGACGAGTCGATCGCAGCTGAGGGTACGGGGTGAGAACGTGTATCCGGTCGAGCCGCTCCAATCGCCCGATCCCCGCGGGGCGACGGATGCGGCGCATGTCCTGACCTCGCCGGCCGTCGAGCTCTTCGCGGCTCGGGCACGGGAAGCAAATCCGGCGTTCACTGTCGGCGAGCATAACGCGGCGTCGGTGGCGGCGATCAGCTGGCAGCTGGGGGGTCTGCCGCTGGCGCTCGAGCTGGCCGCCGCTCGCATGCGGTCGCTCGGGGCCACCGAGCTGCTTTCGCGGCTCGATCAAGCGCTCCAGGTCGAAGGAATGCGGGATTTGCCGGAGCGGCAGCGGTCACTCTGGGCCACGCTCGACTGGAGCTACGGGCTGTTGTCGCCCGACGAGCGGGACTTGTTCCAGCGGCTGGCAGTCTTTTCCGGAGGCTTTTCCCTGGACGCGGTCGAGGCAATCGGATCGGGCGAGGCCATGTTCCTTCTCGATTCGCTGGTCGAGCAGTCCTTGGTCACGATCTCATTTGACGGTGACGAGACCCGCTACGACCTTCTCGAGCCGATCCGGCAATACGCGCGGGCACACCTCGAGCGGAGCGGCAATCTCGCGGCAGCGCGGAATCAGCACGCGGCCCATTTCGCCGCGTTTGCGCGCTCAGCCCAGACGGAGCTCGTGCGAAGCAATCAGGGCCGGTGGCTGGATCGGCTCGAGCGCGACCATGCCAATATCGGGCTGGCGCTCGATTGGTTGATCGACCAGGGAGACGCGGACCTGGTGGCCATGGTTGGCTGGGCGATCTGGCTGTTCTGGGCCCGGCGTGGGTACGCCAGCGAAGGGGCAGGTTGGATGCAGCGGGCCCACGCAAGCGGCCAGATGTCACCCGCTGGTTGCGCGCGGGCGCAGCTGGTGATCGCCATGCTGGGGATCGCGCGCGGCGACGCGTCCCGAGTTCCCGAATTGACTGCTGAGTCAACTCGCCTGGCTCGTGCCTGCCATGACCGGGAGATCCTGGTGCATGCCATTACGCTCGGCGCCCTGGCATCGCTTCACGAATCGGACGATCACTCTCGCGCCGACGAGGTTGCCGATGTCCTGACTGAGGCGCTCACGATTTCCCGCGAGATCGGGGATGGGTTTGCCGAGGCACATGCGTTGATCGCATTCAGCCAGCACGCGATGCTGCTCCGCGACACCGCGTCCTCCGAATCATTCCTGGCAGATGCGGAACGGGTTTCGCGAGCGGATGGAAACTGGTTTACGCTCACGGACGTCCTGATCACCCGGGCCCGGTCTGACCTCCAGCACGGAGATTCGCAGTGCGCCGGTCCGGCTCTGAGCGAGGCTCTGCGACTCTGTGGTGAGACGCGCGACATCTGGACGGCCGTTCTGACACTTGCCGGGCTGGCGATCGTGGCGACCCGGGCCGACGACTTCGACCGCGCTATTCAGCTCTTCGGCGCGGCTGATGCGCTCCGGGTGCAGACCGGCGTGGGTCTCTCCTGGTCTGCGTGGCGCGATCTCTCCGACACGCACCTGGCGATCGCTCGAACCAGGGTCGATGCGTCGACATTCGCGACGCTCTGGTCCGAGGGTCGCTCGCTTGGTCTACAGGGAGCAATGCAGAAGGCACTCGACGAGCGTCTTGTGGCCGGGTAAGCATGGGATAATTGCGGCATGTAATCGGCGATCCGCCCGGAGTTTCCCTTGCCATGCGCTTGATCAAGATCGGTCTCGGCAATGCGAACCCGACCGTCGGCGCGTTTGCGGCCAATGTCGACCAGTGCATCGAGATGGCCCGGGCGATGGCCTCCGAGGATGTCACCGTCGCACTCTTCCCGGAGCAGATGATCGGCGGATACACGCCCGAGGACCTCGTCCAGTGGCAGGGCTTCGTCGATGGGCAGTGGGCCGAGCTGAATCGATTTGCAAAGGCCACGGCCGAGCTGCCGATGGTGCTCGTGATTGGCGCCGCGCTCGGCGTACAGGGCCTGCGCTACAACTGCGCCTGTGTCGTGGCCGGCGGATCCATCCTCGGAATTGTCCCGAAAGAAAAGCTGCCGACCTACAACATCTTCTATGAGGGTCGGACCATCTCCCGAGGGCTTCCCCTCGAAGTCGGCGAGATCAACGGCGTTCCCTTTGGCGATCTGATCTTCCGGCTCGATTTCGGTGTGATGTCGGTCGAGGTCTGCGAGGACCTCTGGAGTCCCGATGGGCCGATCAAGCGGCGCTGCTATGCCGGCGCGGAGCTGGTCTGCAACATCTCGGGCTCTCCTTACCGGATCGGTATCCACGACACGCGCAAGGAGCTGATCGCCACCCGCGCCGCCGACAGCCAGTGCACGATCGCCTACGTCAATATGGTCGGCGCGAACGACGGGCTGATCTTCGACGGCGGCGGCTACGTCAACCAGAACGGCAAGCTGTTCAGCGAGGGGCGGCGATTCGAGCGCGGCTATACGACGCAGGTCGTCGATCTCGACCGCTCGATGCGACTGCGGGCGGAATCGACGACCTGGCGCGACGACCGCGAGCACTACCTGCTGGAGTTCGACCTGCCCGAAACGATCGACGTGCCGGAATCGGTCGTCTCAACCGCCGAGACCCGCGCTCGATTGGCTTACCCGGTGCCGGCCAGTGGCAGCTTCTTTCTCCCGCCTGAAACGGTTCCGTGCCCGCCGCGGGAAGCGCTGTTCGAGGAGATCCTCGACGCGCTCGCGCTCGGCATCGGCGACTACTTCGAGAAGGTCGGCGCCTTCAAGTTGATTGGAATCTCGCTGAGCGGTGGCCGGGACTCGCTGCTGACCCTGCTGATCGCGCACCGGTATGCGGCGAAGCTGCGGCCGAATGACCCCGGCTCGCTGCTCCGCGCTTTTTACCAACCTTCGCGCTACTCGTCGGACGAGACGCGGCGCGGCGCGGAGACCATCTGCCGGGAGCTCGGCGTTCCACTCGAGATTATCTCCATCGACGACGCCTTCGAACGAGAGCTGGAGGCGACGCGGGCATTCCTCGGCGAGGGCGTCGAGGTGACTGAGATCACCCGCCAGAACATCCAGGCTCGGATCCGGGCGCAACGGATGTGGAACTGGTCGAACTCCTCCGGCGGTCTCTTCCTGCAGACCGGAAACATGAGCGAGAAGGCGGTGGGCTATACCACGATCGGCGGCGACCTGATGGGCGCGCTGGCGGTGCTGGCCAACGTGCCGAAGACGGTCGTGATGGCGCTGCTCGATTACCTGCACGAGAAGCACGGCTACCAGGGCATCGCGGCGGTGCTGGCCAAGCCTGCCGGTCCGGAGCTGGCCCCGAATCAACGCGGCGAGGAGGAGCTGATGCCCTTCCCGGTGCTGGATGCCTGTTTCTACCTCTTCGCCGGCGAGAAGCTGCTTCCGGCCGAGGTGCGGGTCGTGCTTGGGCAGATGTTCCCGGACATCGAGGTTGAGCAGCTTGATGCGTACATCGAGCGCTTCGTGCGGCTCTTCCTGCAATCGATCTACAAGTGGGTGCAATCGCCCCTCTCCCTCCATATCGGCAACCTCGACCTCGAGCGGGAGCGCGCGTTGCAGCTCCCGGTCGTGACCAACGCCAACTGGACCAAGCCCCGCCCACCGGTGGCCTGATGCGCGCTTTCGAGGGCATCCGGATCCTGGACCTGACGCACGTGCTGGCGGGTCCGTTCTCGACCTATCAACTTGCATTGCTTGGCGCGGAGGTGATCAAGATCGAGTCGCCGGCCAACCCGGACATGGTCCGCGCGGTCGGCGCCGATCCTGAGCTCAATGCGCGCGGGATGGGACTCGATTTTCAAACGCAGGCAGCCAACAAGCGCTCGCTGACCCTGAACCTGGCGGATCCGGACGGTGCGGCAATCTTCCGGGAACTGGTCGCGACGGCGGAAGTGGTGGTCGACAACTACCAGGCCGGGTCCCTGGAGCGGCTGGGTCTGGGGTATGAGGCGCTGCGGGAGATCAACCCGGGCCTGATCTACTGCTCCGTAACTGGTTACGGGCACACGGGACCGTTGGCTGAGCGGCCGAGCTACGACGGGACGATCAAGGCGGCCAGCGGCTTCCTGGCGGCGCAGCACCGGGCACTGCGGGCGGCCGAGATGGTGATCGGGCCGCCGGTATTCGACTATGCGACCGGCGCGATGGCGGCCTTCGCGATCTCGGCCGCGCTCCTGCGGCGGGAACGGACCGGCGAGGGCCAGCGGCTCGACGTCTCGATGCTCGACACGGCGGTGATGCTGATGAGCGTCGACACCACGAACATGCTCAACAGCGTCGAGCCGGCCGATCCAGGCAAGTGGGACCGGCAGGGGCATCCCGGCTACCGGCTTTATGACACGGCCGATGGTGTCCTGATGGCCGGGGCATGGACGGGAGAGCAGACCGCGCGATTCTGGCAGGTGCTGGGATTCCCGGGCCGGGCCGAGGACGCGCGCGGCAGGACGATCGTAGAGTTGGAAGCAAGTTCGCTCGTGTTGATCGCCGAGGTCCAGCAGGTGATGTTGACTCGGACCGCCGCCGAGTGGGAGGCGCTCCTCAACGAGGCTCAGGTCCCGGCCAGCCGGGTGCGCACGCTCGAGGAGGCGATTGCCGATCCGCAGGTTGCGCACCGGGGCACGCTTGCCCGTCATTCGA
>DASQCG010000593.1:0-10454 GCA_035634825.1 Thermomicrobiales bacterium
AAAGGATCTAAAGCCCGAAACCGACCAGTTGTCCGACGAAGATGTCGGCGACATGGGTGGGGACTCCGCCTGCTGGGCGCACCTCTTCGAGGGGGAGGAGACGGCCGCGGCCGGCATTATGGCCAACCTCTCCGCCATCGCCCAGGCTACCACCCATCGCGGCCCGGTCTGGACTACCGAATCGCAGGACCTGAACGTCAACCTGCTCGTCTTCCGGGCCGGCGAAGGTGTGCCCGAGCACGTCAACACCGAGGTCGACGTCCTGATGATCGGTATCGCCGGCAACGGCGTGGTCAACATCGACGGTAAGCCCCACGCGCTCCCGCCCGGGTATTGCGTGATCGTGCCCAAAGGCGCACGCCGCAGCACCAAGGTGATGAGTGACCGCTTCGCCTACCTGACCTGCCACCGCCGCCGCCCCGGCCTGATGCCAAAGGCCCCCGCGCCTACCGGCCAATGAGCCGCACCCGGGCCTGAAGACCCGGTCTGAGACATGAACCCGGCTGAAGCCGGCTGGATGGGACCGGGTCAATGATGTGGCGCGGGTGCCTCCATACCCTTTCCGGCTCTCCCTGGCAGGGAGAGAGCATCCCGCAATTGCCCGCAAGGCGAGGGCCACTTCACCGGACGGCCGGTCCGCGGGAGTAACGGAGCACGGGGTTACCATGCCGCATCGTTGATCCCCACGCGCGGTTTGCGGAGCCGGGCAATGAACGGCGTTGGTTCGTGGTGCTGAATACGTTTCGGTTCGTCCGGTCCGCCGGGGGCTTCAACCCCCGGCTCGGCGACGGGAGTCGGTTGAAATCGACTGGTGGGTGGAGTCGCGATCATCCTTGGGTAAGAGAACGGGCCGGGTAATTTCACCCGGCCCGTTGTGCGCCATGACAGTCGGATTTTCGTTCCCTCAACCCGCCCTACCGGAACAGCAGCTCCGGGTCGATTGGCAGGTCGGCCGGGCTGATCTGGACCAGGTCGCTTGTCGGGCCCTGGCTCTGGGTCGGCGCGGCGCCGCAGACGCCCCAGAAGCCCAGCTCGTTCGCCTCGGCCGCATTCGATGCCGCCTCGATCCAGCCGGCAAAGCGCGTGTCGGTCGCATCCGGCGATGGCGCCGCCGCGCCCTCGGACGCCAGCCAGGCCGAGACCAGCACCAGGCCGCCCTGGTTGTTCGTGATCCAGACGTCCCGGGCGAAGGTATCCTCCCCCGCGACCGCCCGGTTCCGGAACTCCCGCTCCAGGTACACCGTCTCTCCGAGCACGATGTTGCTGTTGGTCTGCGTCGCGTCGGCCGCGTAGCACTGATTGCCGGTCGGTACGATGATGCCGAGGTACTGGATCGTCGCGCTCTTGCCCTCGGCCTCGACGACGATCGTCCGCCCATCGATGACCGCGGTCACCGTCGCCTCGAGCAGATCCGGCTGCTTCGGCGCCTTGCCGAGGCTGGTCACATCGCCGCCATCGGCCAGCGACGCGCCGATATTCAGGCCCGAGGTATCGTCGATCAGTTCGATGTTGGTCGTGGTCGGCGGGATCGAGTAGACCAGCGCCAGCCGGAGCCCCTCGCCGTCCTTGATCGAGCTCAGCTCGGTCGTCTGCAGGACGGGGTCGAAGCCGAGGAAGCGGGAGATATCCGGGCTGCTGGCATCCATGCCGACAAATTGCCAGCCGAAGTCGCCGCTGACGAGGAGCTGGAAATCGGCCATGTTGAGCGTAGCCGGCTCATCCGACCAGTTCTGGGCGTGAAGGACGACGACCACCCATTCCCGACCGGGCACGGTCGCCAGGTTGAGCGTCGGGATCTCCGCGCCGCGCTCGGCGAATTCGATCGTGTACCGGAATGCGCCGGTCGAGAAGACCTGATCCGGGCTGCTGCCCTCGCTGATAGTGCGTTCCTGGGGCGGGAAGCCCGGCGTCGGGGTCGGCTCCGGCGTGTTCGTGGCCGTTTCCGTCGGTGAAGGAGAGGGTGACGGCGACGGCGTGTCGGTCGGAACCGGGGTCAAGGTCGCGGTCTCGGTTGCCGTCGAGGTCGGCGTCTCAGTCGGGACGTCCGTCGGTGTCTCCGTTACCGTGGGGGTGTCGGTCGGGATCTCGGTCGGCGTTTCCGTGGTTGGGGCCGGCGGACCAAAGACCGGCTCCTCGGTCGCGGTCGGCTCCAGGGTTGGGGTGTCCGTGGCCGTTGGCTCCGGAGTCGGCGTCTCGGTCGCGGTTGGTTCCGGCGACGGCGTGTCCGTGGCTGTCGGCTCAACCGTTGGCGTCTCGGTCGCGGTCGGTTCGGTCGTCGCCGTGTTCGTCGGCTCAGGGGTCGGGGTATCCGTCGCCGTTGGCTCCAGGGTCGGGGTGTCCGTCGCGGTCGGTGCCTCGGTTGGCGTGTCGGTGGCCGTCGGCTCTGGCGTATCCGTGGCCGTCGGTTCCGGCGTCGGGGTCTCGGTCTCAGTCGGCGCGAGCGTGGGCTCGTCGGTGGGTTCCGGCGTCACAAGGACCGGCCAGTAGACGATCGTGGTCGGGGTCGGCGCGATCGTGTTGGTCGCCTCAGCCGTCTCTGTCGCCGTGTCGGCCGGTTTCGGCGTGTTCGTGGCAGTTGACGTCGCCGTTGCCGATGGCGTGGCCGCAGGCTCCGTCGGCTCGGCCGTCTCGCCGCCGACCCCGAGGGCGATCGCCGTCTTCGCTGCCTGCTCGGTCGGCTTGTTGACATCGATGACCGGCAGCGTCGCGGTTGAGGTCGGGATCACCTGTGCGAGGGCCGCGTTGGTCGGCGTGCGATCGCCCGAGTATGGCGCGGCAATCGTATTCGCGCGGTCGGCCAGGCGGCCCGCGTCCGGCAGGCGATTGCCACCGAACGCCGCCGCCAGCGCGATCAACGCGATCAGGCCGGAAAGGCGGAATGCCCAACCGGCCTTGTTCCCCTTGAGCGAGCGTGGGACGAGCGCCGGGATCGGAGTCAGCGACCAGTCGCCGCCCCGGTGCGTCTGATTGGCGAGGGTCGAGATGGTGATCGGATCGCCGGAGACGCGACCGCCCTCGACCACGCTGCCATGGTGGGTCGAGGGCGTCTGGGTCTCGAGGACCGGCGGAAAGTCGGTGGTATCGAGCACCTGGAGTGTCGTCGCGTCGATGACCTCCGGCGTGTATTTGTGCTCGTCCGAGAGGCGAAATGGCTCGGGTTCCGGTTCCGGCTCGCGGGTCAGGTCCGGCTCGTACTGGTAGGCCCGTTGGCGCTCGGAGCGGCGGATCGGCACCTCGTCGAAGACCGGCTCCATCGGCACGGAGGGTAGTGCTTGCCTGCCGTGGACGAGGAGCGTCATCAGATCGCTCGCCGCCTGGCGGCCATCCCGGGCCTCGAACTGGAGCCGATCGCGGTGCCCGGAGCTGGACTCGATCCGGAGGTTGACTGCACCATTGCCGCTCAGGAAGGGTGGCCGTTTGAGCCACCAGCGGGCGATATCGAGGACGACCTCGCCGCCACGGGCGAAGGCGAGCCGCTGGGAGGTGACGATCAGGCGAGCGGAGAGGACGTGCTCATCCGACCCGATCAGGACCTGCCCTTCCCATTCGATGCCTTCGCGCTGGAGCTCGCGCCAAGCCTCGCCGCGCGGTCGTCCCGCGTGGGGGATGGGTCTCTGATCGTTCGGCGGCGACGACATCGCGAATCCCTCAAAGCTGGCAACGCCGCGCCCTGCGCCGGGCATGCGGCGGCGGTGACCTGGTTGCGACGGGGAGACGCGGGGGCAGCCTCGAAGGGCTGGACACAAAGTGTACGTACACTCTAGCACGAGCGTCAATACCTGCGCAGAACTAGGCAGGATGGTTGAGGGTTGAGAGAACGGAAAAGGGTTCAGGGGGTAGGGATCAGGGGTCAGAGAAATGGTAGCGTCGCATGGCAATGCGACCTGAGTTTCCTGGCGACACGTTTGATGCACGTGAGCCGGTCGTCCGCTGCCGCCCGGGGATAAATGCCCGGGCTGATTCACGATAAGTCCACCAAAGGGACTGAGAAAGACGTTGGCCCATGGTGGTTGCCAACTGATTGCGGCAATGCGTCGCTGTCCCGGAGGGACATCCGCTGCTCAGCCCGGGAATTCATTCCCGGGCGGCGCCGGTACGCTGGTCTCCATGCATCGAGTCGCTCTCCGGCCAGCCCTGGTCGCATTGCCATGCGACGCTACCATCGTTCCCTCAACCAACCACCAACCACTATCCACCCCCCTTCCCTCAACCCTCAACCCGGTGTGCTATACACATCCTCTTGTGCTTTGACGGGAGGATGGCGGTGAACGGGGCAGGGAGACGGCGGCAGAGCAGCGCGCCGCTCCATAGCCTCTACGCCGCCAACGCGATCTCCTTCGTCGGCAACAACCTGACCAATATCGCCATCCCCTGGTTTGTCCTGGTCACCACCGGCAGCGCCGCCAAGACCGGTATCACCCTCTTCTTCTCGATTACCCCGATCGTCATCGCCGGCTTCTTCGGCGGCGCCCTCGTCGACCGGCTCGGCTACAAGCGGACCAGCATCATCGCCGACATGGCCAGCGGCGTGACCGTCGCCGCGATCGCCCTCTGCCATCAACTCGACCTGCTCAGCTTCCCGCTCCTGCTGGCGCTGGTCTTCCTCGGCGCGCTGCTCGATGCGCCCGGCGGCACCGCCCGCGCGGCACTGGTCCCGGATCTGGCCAAGGTGGGCGGGGTTCCGATCGAGCGGGCCAGCGCCTCGATCCAGGTAGTCGAGCGCGGCTCACGCCTGATCGGGGCGCCGTTGGGCGGCGTGCTGATCGCGGTCTTCGGTCCGGCCGGCGTGCTCTGGATCGATGCGCTGACCTTCGCCATATCGGCTGGGCTCGTCTCCGTCACCATTCCCGGAGCCACGCGCTCGCCCAACTCCCAACGGTCCGAGGGCTACTTCGCCGATCTCAAGGCCGGCCTGGCCTTCATTCGCCGCGATCGCCTGATCTTCGCGATTGTGGGGACGGTCATGATCACGAACCTGCTCGATGCGGTCTTCACGATCTGCCTGCCGTTCCTCGCCAAGGAGGTCTACGAAAGCTCCATCGCGCTCGGGCTGCTGGCGGCGGCATCTGGCGGCGGGGCGGTCCTCGGCGCCATCGTCTATGGCTCTGTTGGCTACAAGGTGTCACGGCTGGCCGTCTTCATCCCCGCCTTCGCCATCGTCGGCGCCCGTGGCTTGCCGCTGGCGACACTGCCTCCGCTGGCAGTGGCAATCGCGATCCAGGTGGTGGCTGGCCTCGCCGCCGGTCCGCTCAACCCGATCCTGAGTGCGGTCGAGTACGAGCGGATTCCCGAGCACATGCGCGGCCGCGTCTTCGGCGCGATCCAGGCCGGCGCGTGGATGGCGATGCCGTTAGGGGTACTCGTGGGCGGCTACCTCATCGAGCAATTCGGCCTGCCCGCGACCTTCCTGGTCACGAGCGTATGCTACCTGGCCACGACCCTGACCATGATCGTCAACCCCGCCATCCGCGACATGGACCGCCGCCCCGAGCGTCATCCTGCGCCCGGCGATGCCGATGTCTCTGTCGGAGCGTGATAGAGTGGCCGGGTTATCCGCTTAACGACACAAAGGGAATCGGTCCGGGATCCGTGTAGAGGAAAGGGACGCGATGGATGTCGGGCAGGCCGAGGCGACTGCGCGGGAGTGGGTGACGGCGAACCAGCCGGGCTGGTCACTTCCCATTTGACATTTACTATGCAAAGCGTAGAATCGCTCCGACACCGGACCAAGTGACGACCCTGGGCGCCCGTCCGTGGGGATTTTCGCGCCCGAGCCGGTGAGATTCCGGTGTGGAGGTCGAGTCGATGGATCAGCACCCGATGCATTCGTCCGCAGACCAGTCCGCGCATGGTGGCGTCTCCCGCCGCAGTGCCCTCCAGGGAATGAGCTTGCTCGGTGCCGCGGCACTCTTCGCGATGCCGCGCCAGGCTGGCGCCCAGGACGCATCGCCGACTCCCGGCGCGATCGCCGCCAACGAGCTCGCCCCGGGCGTCACCGCCGAAGTCTTCGCCGCCGCTCCATCGGCGCGGGCTCCGGGACAGACGGTCTACCTGGCTCGCTTCCACTTTGAGCCCGGTATGGCGATCTTCCCCCACAGTCACCCCGGTACGACTGTGCTCGGCGTGGCAGAGGGCGGGAGCTTCGGCTGGACGCTTATGCAAGGCACCGCGCACGTCGTGCGGGCCTCGGCCAGCGGTTCCCCGGCCGCGACCGAGGATCTGACCGAGCCCAATGCGGACGTCGTGCTGGAACCGGGTGACGCCATCTATTACGAAGACGACGTGGTTCATACGGCTCGCGGCGCGGGCGATACCACAGCCGTCGTGCTGGCCACGCTCATCCTGACGACCGGGCAGCCGCTGCTGATGCCCGCGAACATGAACATGGCAACGCCGACGCCGTAGAACCGGCCGCGCTGACCAAAAGTTCCCTGGCCCCGGCTCCTGAGCAATCAGGAGCCGGGGTTCGGCGCGCAGTCGTCGCCCACAGGAATACGACGATCGACAGGAGTTCCCACGATGTCCGCGCAGACCAGCAAGCAGCAACCGACCGCAGGCGTGCCGGAGGAATGGGCCGACGACCACCTCGCGACCATCTTCACCCGCTGGCATCCGTTCATGTCGCGGGCAGATCTGCAATCGCAGGATCTGGTCATCGCCGAAGCCGGGATCCAGCCGGGTGATACTGTCCTCGATGTCGCCTGCGGCGCCGGCATCCCCGCCCTGCGCGCCGCGGAGCGCGTCGGGCCGGATGGCCGCGTCGTCGCCACCGACCCATCGCCCGTCTTCCTGGCCGCGACGGCCGAGAATGCGGCCCGGCAGGGATTGACCAATCTCGACACCGTGCAGGCGAGCGCAGCTACGCTCCCCTTCCGGCCGGGCAGCTTTGATGCCGCGACCTGCCACTTCGGCGTCATGTTCTTCACCGATATCACCGCCGGCCTGACCCGCATCCGCGAGACGCTCAAGCCGGGCAAGCGCGCCGCGTTCATCGCCTGGGGACCGGATGCCGACAATCAGTTGTTCAGCTCATTCGGGGCCGTGGTGGGCCAATACGCGCCCCCGCCGCCACAGCCGGACCCATCGATCGCCGAGATCGACATCCCGAAGCCGAACCGGTTTGCCGCGGCCGGGTCGCTTTCCGCCGCCCTGCGATCCGCCGGGTATCAGGACGTCAGGGAACGGTATGAGCAGGTCGACTACACCTGGCCGGGCCATGCGCCGACGATGCTCGAGTTCTGGAAGCAACTCTCCCGCATCGAGGAAAGAATCCCGGCCGAGCGGCGGGAGGCCTTCGAGCAGGATCTGCTTGCGTCGCTCGGGCGCTATGCTGAAGGGGAAGCCCTTCACTTCAAATGTATGGTCGTTGTCGCATCCGGCGCCGCGTGATTGAGGAGACGCAAATGGCCCAGGCCCCGACCTTGGACACGTTGATCGAACCGTCAGCGCGCAACCTCGCCACCTTCTTCACCGGGATCGCCCGGCGCGGGATGTGCTGGGACGATGCCTGGGCCGGCGACCTCGGCCTGGCTGACCCGATCGTGAACAGCACGACGCTGATTCAGCCCATGACCAATGCCACGACCCGGGACCTGACCGATCGCCTCGATGGCTTCTACCGGGAAGCCGAAGGCGGCCCCTGGATGCTCTGGAGTGTCTGGCCGACGCCGGATCTGGCTCCCCTCGGGTACAGCCCGGCCGGTCACCCGCCGCTGATGGCCCGGCCGGCCGGCACGCCGCCCGCGCCGCGACCGGAGGGTTTGCAGATTGTCGAGGCGACCGACGAGGCCGAACTGGCCGTCTTCGAGCGGGGTCTGATCGAGTGGACGCCGCTCGAGCACGTCGGCACGTTCCTGCCCGGGGATGTCATCTCCCCGAAAATCCTCGAGGGACCGCTACGCTGCTGGGTGGGCTACGCATACGACGTGCCGGTCACCGTGGCCATGGGCAGCGCTGGCGACGGGGTGGTCGGCGTCTATTGCGTGGCGACAGCGCCCGACGCCCGCGGCAAGGGGTACGGCGCGGCGATCACCGATGTCGCCGCCCGGTGCGACGAGTCGCTGCCGGCCGTGCTCCAGGCCAGCAGCATGGGCCGCCCCGTCTACGAGCGAATCGGCTTCACCAGCATCGGCACCTGCTCCCTCTGGATCAGGCAGCGCCGCCCCGCGTAGGCACAAACGCGCGGGCAGTGATCAGCGGAGCAATCCATAAATGGCCGCAAAGATGCGCTGGCGCTGATCCGGATCGGGCTCCGGTATGCGTCCCGATTCCCAGCCATGGATCACCGCGATCGGCACTCCGCACGCTACCGCGAGCTCATACGGACTCCAGCCCAGGTGCTGCTCGCGGATGTGTCTCAGCCATACCCCGAACTTTGACGGCACGAGCATCGTTGCCTGTATCGACGTCTCGTGAGAAGCGACTCGAGATCGAGCACGCGCGTGCGCCACTATCCGCCGGGTGGTGAGCACGACCCAAAGCAGGGGCCAGACCCCGGGGACAATCCAACCAGCGTCGACTGGTTCCCACCCCGCCATGCCAACGACGAGCATGTACGGGAACGCCCATCCGGGAAAGGCCAGGATGAAGAGGCAGATTTCGACCCTGGCGAACAACCGGTGCAAGGTGCGGCCCCGTTTCCGTCCGCTGCGTACGGCCATCATCAGATCTCGCGATCGCGTCTATTCTGGTCCCCAGCCCACCATTCTGGAATGGGGCGGCAGTCATGCGTTCGGAGGCATCGACCCAATCCACGGGGCCGACCCAGGTAGTTGAGCGTGTCGGGAAGTATGGCTCGCGTTATCGCGGTTGGCGGAAAAGCGAATCCCCGTCCCTGCTGAGATCATTACGGGAACCAGCAACGTTAATGCTGATCGAAGTGCGGCGCTCCGCTCTGACATCATGTCCACCGGGTAGGCTTATGGCCGGATTTCGGCGTCGGAGGAGGACGGTGTGCTGCGCGAGGATCCGGGGTTGGATGAGGGCGCGATAGCCGCGTCCCTCGCCGCGCACTACGGCCTCCGCATCGCCACGATCGAATACTTGCCGATCGGCTTCGACATGCGGGCAGCCGTCTACTGGACCGTCGCGGTCGACGGAGTCGAGTATTTCCTGAAGATCCGCTTCGGCCCCGTGTTCGAGCCCGGCCTGCGTGTGCCGCGGGCCCTGATCGACCTCGGCATCCCGAACATTCTGGGTCCGCTTCGCACGACTGCAGGCGAGTTGTGGGCCCCGCTGGAGCGATCCGACGGGCATAGCATCGTGCTCTACCCCTTCATCCACGGCCAGAGTGCCAAGACAGTCGGCTTGTCCGCCGAGCAGTTCCGGACCTTCGGCGAGACCCTGTGGGCCGTGCATGCCAGTGGCCTCGAACAGCGCTTCCAGGATCAGCTTCGAGTCGAGGATTTCGCCCTGCCGTCGGCGGCCAAGGCCCGCCGAATACTGACCATGGTCGAGAACGACACCACCTTCGAGAGTCCGGCCGCGACGCAGCTGGCCGCCTTCTGGCGGGAGAACGCCGGGCGCATCAGGCAAACGCTCGCCCGGGCCACGGAGCTCGGGCGAGCGCTCCAGGATCGATCGTTCTCACTCGTCCTCTGCCACGCCGACATCCACCTGACCAACGTCCTCGTCGGCGCGGATGGTCGGATCTGGCTGATCGATTGGGACGGTCCGCTGATCGCTCCGCGCGAGCGCGACTTGCTTTTCGTGGTCGGCTCGACGATCGGCCGGCCGGTCCTGCCGCACGAGGAGGACTGGTTCTTCGCCGGCTACGGGCCGACCGAAATCGATCCCGTCGCGCTTGCCTACTACCGGTTCGAGCGGAAGATCGAGGACTTGGGCGAGATCGCGGAGAGCGTCTTCCTGGACCCGGGTATCAGCGAGGCGGTGCGGGCGGCGGAAACCGAGCTTGTCCTGCGCTTCTTCGATCCGGGCGGCACCATCGACCTCATCGAGCCCACCGACGCCCAGTCGTAACCCTCCCGGCTGTTTTTTCTTTCCCTCAACCCGCCCCGTCACACATATTGCTTGGTGGTGTTAAGAGTAGTGAGCACGGTTTATTCGGTGAATGGAGTTCGGGATGAGGAGCGCGGCGCCTCAATCCATGATCACAGGCACGCCGGGAAGCGACCTTCCCGATGCGGTCCTCATCGCCCATGCCCAGCACGACCGTCGCGCCTTCGAGCCGCTCTACCACCGCTACTTCGACGCCGTCTTCCGCTTCTGCTTCTACCGCCTCGGTGACTGGCAGGATGCGGAGGACGCGACCGGTGACGTCTTCGCGAAGGTGATCGCCAACCTCGATCTCTTCCGCGAGGACGGTCGGGACGATGCGTTCCGCTGCTGGCTCTTCACCGTTGCCCGCAACCTGGTTTCGAACCGGCGGCGCGATCAGGCCCGGCGCCCGGTTGCCTCGCTCGACGGCGCGGAGCCGGTCCTCGACGACGCACCGG
>DASQCG010000594.1:0-1813 GCA_035634825.1 Thermomicrobiales bacterium
GATCTGCGGGCTGATGTACTCATCGCGCGACTTCGTCGGGTCGGTCGGGTGCTCCTTGTAGATGTAGGTGACGGAGGGGAGCTGCTCGATCAGCGCCTGGTAACGGGATTCCGCACGGTCGAGCGCCTCGCCGACCTTGCGTCGCTCCAGCTCGGCCTCGGAGGCGCGCAGGCGGACGACCATCCAGGCCAGCGTCTCGCCGACCAGCACGCAGATGGCCACGACGTAGATGGCCGTGGCGATATTGGCCGGTGAGGCGTTGTGGTGGGCCGCCATCGGCGCGAGGTAGGCGACGATCAGAATCGGCACGGTCCGGAGCGATGTGCCCCGGCTGCGGGCTACGCCGAGCCAGACGAAACAGACGATGAAGAAGATCGAGTACTGGGTCGGGCCGCGGCTGACAAAGAAGTTGTGCAGCGCGACGAGAGAGATCGCGGTCGGCACGAGGATAGGCAGGCAGAGACGATGCTTGAAGAAGGCGACCGGCAACCGGTTGACGGCGAGCCCGACCGACATCCCGGTCAGCCCGATCATGAGAATGCCGGGCCGGTTCATGTCCGGTTGGGTCGGGAAGAGGAGAATCAGGCACTGGACGAGGCCCGATACGACGAAGAGGACCGAGGCCAGCGTGCGGCTGAGGGCAGCATGAAAATCCTCGTCCCAGGCGGCAGCGGTCGGTGAGACACGCCAGGGGAGGCGGTGGAACAGCCCTTGGAGCACGATATTCACGAAGCGGCCTGACTCCCGGCAGCCATTGATCGCCCGGATGCGACTGGACTCGAGCCTAGTAATCGGAGTTGGCGAAAGTCATCCCCCAAACGCATCCTATGGCCTCGGCCATCCGTCTCGCGGGGACTGGGACCGGACTGGTGGAGGGAACAGGGGTCAGGGATCAGGGCTTGGTAGTGTCGCATGGCAATGCGACCCTGGGCTTCCTGAGGATCGGTTCGATGTATGGGAACTGGTTTCCCGGCGCCACCCGGAGCTAAAGGTCCGGGCTAAATCACCATAAGTCTACTAAAGGGACTGAAAAAGAAGTCGGCTTCAGCCGCCTTATTCCTCCTCAGCCCCGGCCTTCAGCCCGGGGCGGTCGGGTCACACCTTCCCAGACCGGAGAGCCAATTCAGCCCCTTCAGTGGGCTTCCCGCAATTCAGCCCGGGCATTTATCCCCGGGCGGCACGGGATGGTCGGCTTCAATGCGGGTGCCCGCTCCCCGAAGGGCCTGCAGCCAAGGCCGTCGTAACGACTCATCAGGCTAGCGGGGTGCGGTAGTCGCGGAGGAAAGTGATGGTCTGCTCGGCGAGGTGGGTCGACCACGGGCCGGTCAGGAGCGCCGCGCCGTTCTCCCGGACACCGAAGCTGCTGACGACGGCCCAGCCCCGGCGCCGGCGGAAGAAGCGATCGGCGGCATTCGCCGCATCGGGATCCCCGCCGCCGACGAAGATCAGGCAGGGCGCGGCGGGCATGTCGGGCTGACCGGCATCCGGCGAGATCGCCACGAGCGCGTCGACCGCAAGGCGAGCAGCCAGGGTCGCGATGCCTCCGATCGCGACCACGAAGCACCGGCCGGCATCACCATGCGTAGCTGAAACGATTTCGGCCAGCACGTCGTGCGCACGCTCGCTCTCCCATGGATCGTCCGAGAGGCCATGACCGGGCAGATCGACCGCGACCACGCGGTATTCCGCAGCGGCCAGACTGACCGGGAGTGATCCCCAGGCATCGAGATCGCCGCCCACGTCGTGCAGCAGCAGGACGGTATCCGGCCCGCCCGGCCACTGCAGGCCGCGGACGATCGGGCCGCCTGCGAGC
>DASQCG010000595.1:0-3126 GCA_035634825.1 Thermomicrobiales bacterium
AAATTCAAGAACAACCTCGCGACGGTGCTGGTGACCGCCTCCTTCTTCGTCGCCTTGATACCGCTGGTCTGGCTGCTCTGGACCGTCATCAGCAAAGGCCTGCACGCGCTCACCCGCAACGGCTGGTTTACCCATAGCCAGCGCGACATCACGTACAAGGACCCGGGGGGCGGGGCCTACCACGCGATCCTGGGCACGTTCGAGCAAGTGCTGCTGTGCTCGATTATCTCGATCCCGATCGCGGTGCTCGTGGGCATCTACCTCGTCGAGTACGGCCGCGGCTGGCTGGCGCGCAGCACAACATTCATGGTCGACATCCTGACCGGTATCCCTTCCATCGTCGCAGCGCTATTCATCTACGCGGTGTTCGTCACCGCGTTCGGCGGCAACCGCGCCGGCTGGCTGGTGTCTTTGGCCCTGGTCATGCTCATGATCCCGGTCATCGTGCGAACCACCGAAGAGATGCTCAAGTTGGTGCCGAATGAACTGCGCGAGGCGTCATACGCGCTCGGGGTGCCGAAGTGGAAGACCATCCTGCGCATCGTGCTGCCGACGGCATTCACTGGGATCCTCACCGGCATCGTGCTCGGCATCGCGCGTGTCGCCGGCGAGACCGCCCCGTTGCTGATCCTCGTCGGCTACTCCCCGAACATCAACGGAAACCTGTTCAGCGGCTTCCAGGGCTCGCTCCCCGGGATGATCAATGATCAGTTCGCCAACATCGGCAACACTCGGATCCTCGTCAACGGCCGCCCAGCCTCCATCCACTATGCCGCCGACCGGATGTGGGGCGCAGCGCTGACCCTGATCATCATTGTCATGCTCCTGAACGTCATCGCCCGCGTCATCGCGCGGCGCAGCAAGATCACCAACTAGAGAAGGCACAGTTCGATGGCCAAGCGGATCGATGGCAAGAACCTGAATATCTACTATGGCAAGTTCCTCGCCGTCGAGGACGTCTCCTTCACGATCGCCCCGCGGAGCGTCACCGCGTTCATCGGGCCGTCCGGGTGCGGGAAGTCCACCGTGCTGCGGACGATCAACCGGCTGCACGAGGTCATCCCTGGGGCGTACGTCGAAGGCGAAGTACAGCTGGATGGCGACAACATCTACGCCGACGGGGTGGATCCGGTCGACGTCCGGCGCACGATCGGCATGGTGTTCCAGCGGCCTAATCCCTTCCCAACCATGTCGATCTATGACAACGTCGCGGCTGGCATGAAACTGCAAGGTGGCCGGAAGAACAAGGGCGAGCTCAATGACGTGGTCGAGCAGTCATTGCGCGGCGCGAATCTGTGGGAAGAGGTCAAAGACCGGCTGAACAAGGCCGGTTCTGGCCTGTCCGGTGGCCAGCAGCAGCGGCTGTGTATTGCCCGCGCCATCGCCGTGAAACCACAAGTGCTCCTGATGGACGAGCCGTGCTCGGCGCTCGATCCCATCTCGACGCTCGCGATCGAGGATCTCATTCAGACGCTCAAGGAGACCTACACGATCGTCATCGTCACGCACAACATGCAGCAGGCGGCCCGGGTCAGCGAGCGGACCGCCTTCTTCAACCTCGCCGCAACCGGGCGGCCCGGCCAGCTGGTCGAGATGGACGACACCGAGAAGATCTTCTCCAATCCGTCGGACAAGCGGACTGAGGACTACATCTCGGGGCGCTTCGGCTAGGGCGTGTCCCGCGATCAGTCAGTCCCGGCCGCGGAGCAAGGACACCCGGAACGGGCGTAATTCGGCCCGGGCATACCCGCCGGCAATGACCGGATCCTCCTCGACGATGCGCTGTGCCGTCGCCTCGTCGGGCGCTTCGAAGATCGCGATTCCGGTGTTGATCCGACCGAGCGTGGGTCCGACCAGGATGATCGTGCCCTCGGCGAGCAGTCTGGTGAACCGATCGAAATGCTCGGACCATACGGCCCGCTCTTCGTCGGTCATCGTTGCCGCGAAGTTCTCCCGCGGCGTATGCAGGAAATAGATCCACTCGGCCATCGGGCAAGTATCTCCCCCAACTGGGGTAGTCGGCTGACGCCTAAGCCGACTGCAACGTTAGGGTGCGAACTCAACGTCGAGATCATCTAGCGGAACACTAGGAGGCACGAATGGAGATGCCGAACACGCCGCTCGAGCCGGTTGATGAGGACTGGTCGTCAGCACTGGCCATCGTCGCTCATCCCGACGACCTCGAGTTCGGCTCGGCCTCCGCGATCGCCCGCTGGACCGCGCAGGGCAAGCGCATCGTCTATCTGCTGGCCACGCGCGGCGAGGCCGGAATCGACGGCATGGTTCCCGAAGAAGCCGGACCGCTTCGCGAGCAGGAAGAACGCGACTCAGCCCGCATCGTCGGCGTGGACACGGTCGAGTTTCTCGACTTTCCCGACGGTGTGCTGGAGTACGGCCTCCCGCTTCGGCACGATTTTGCCGCAGCCGTGCGGCGGCATAGGCCCGAGGTCGTGATCACCGGCAACTTCCAGGACTCGTTCGGACCGGGGATGCTCAACCAGGCCGATCACATCGCAGTCGGCCGGGCGGTTCTTGATGCCGTCCGGGATGCCGGTAACCGGTGGGTGTTTCGTGATCTGCTCGACCAAGGCCTCGAACCCTGGGGCGGAGTACACACGGTGCTCGTCAGCGGCTCACCGAAGGGCCAGCACGCCGTCAATATCGACGACTACCTCGCGGTCGGCGTGCGTTCGCTCGAGGCCCATGCCCAGTACCTGGCCGGATTGGGCGGGAGCTGGCCACCGGCGGAGGAGATCCTGGAGTCGGTGGCGCGAATGTTCGGGCCTCGGCTGGGCTGCAAGTATGCGACCGCGTTCGAGGTCATCTCACTCCGCCCGCCCTGGTGAGCCTCCACAAGGGTCAACCGTGTTCGGCGTCGTAGGTCGCGAGCAACCGCTTCCCCGCGTTCATTCGCCACGCCTGCTCCAGCAAGGTCGCAACCTCGTCCCAGTCCGGGTCGGATGCGTCGTCGAGCTGCACGCCCACCCACCCGCTCGGACCCAGGTACGGCGGTACGAAGTACCGATTCGCGTCGGCGCCCACCAGTGCGTCCTGCTCGCCTTTGGGCGCCTTGACCCACAGGGCGAGCCGACCGTCGCCATGATGGTCGACCAGCAACCAGGCGTA
>DASQCG010000596.1:0-2219 GCA_035634825.1 Thermomicrobiales bacterium
ATGGATTCGCGTCATCCGTCATAGGGGAAGACCCGTCCCGGTTATCTCACGTTCGGCCAGAACCATGGCCCCGACCCTGGTTGTGCCGTGCTCCGGCCGGTTTGCGCCATCACAACTGATCACGATGTGCCTCTCCCGTGAACGCATGAACCGCGTTTGATACCAGCGGAGCTGAGCAGACGATGTTCCGCGTCGGCAGATAAATAGAACCGGAATCGCCGGTACTTCGCTCTGCGGGAGCGGAAGATCCTGCCGGGCGACCGGCTGATAATCGAGCGGGTCGCCGACAGGTTGTCCCGCGAACGGCGGTGCCGTGACTACCGTTCGCGGGCGAGAGAATCGTTAGGCTGAGCCGGATTCAATGAGGCGGACATCTGCCGCCCGGAAGCGGGAGGCATCGCGGGGATCGGGCTCGGTGCGGAAGCTGACTTCCTGGCCCTCGCGCAAATCAGCGAAATCAACGCCGACCACTGCCGTCCGGTGGAAAAAGATGTCATTGGCGTTTGAGTTGTCTGGTCCATCCTTGATGAACCCGAAACCCTTGTCGGCCCGAAGGGCGGTAATACGACCCGTTGACAAGGTGCTGCTCCTTGGTGATGAATGCGAGATACGGCGGCCCAAGTGAGTCACTGTGTCCCGGTGGGGAATCCCACGCAACTCTAACAGTGTTTATAGTATTGTGCAAGCAATACGATTGTTATACTCCGTACCTGGATATGAGGTGATAGGCATGAAAACGATCCGGGCATTGCGACAGGACCGGGGCTGGACGCAGTTCGAGCTGGCACTGAAGGTCGGCGTGCAGCCCCAGACCGTCTACTTTTGGGAGAGTGGACGGCGCACGCCGCTGGTGCCGCAACTGCGAAGGCTCGGGCAGGTCTTCGGGATGTGCTCCGACGAGATCGATCTCGAGCCGGGGCCGGTGCGGTCAGTTGTGCCGGGTAATTCGTTGAATCGGCCTGAGGTGCCGGTATAGGGGCGCCGTCAGCCCTTCCGGCGGCACGACTGCGGAGAGCCACGCACCAGGAGACGATTCGAGATGGGAAACAGTCGATACAGTTCCGACGAGCGCAAGGCCATTCAGGACGCCCACGAGGCCCGCATGGCCCAGTTTGAAAAGACGGAAGCCGGCGGCAAGGCGCGCCGCGAAGAGGCGGAGAAGAAGCGGGACACTCCGAAAGTGGAATCCGGCGGGCAGCGGACTGAAGAAGAGGCCACTACCCAGCCTGAATAGGAAACCAATCGCTGCGGCCCCGGCTCTGCGTTTCAGAGCCGGGGGTCGACCGGCTCGCTTTCCAGGGCAAGTACACCGAAGACGCACTCGTGCACCCGGCGCAGACTCTCGCGATTCACGAAACGGGACAGCGCCTCGAGCCCGAGCGCGAACTCCCGCAGCGCGAGCGACCGCTTGGCCGACAATCCCCGTGCCCGCAGCCGCTCCATATGCTCGGGTAGCGTGTATTCGGGGCCGTAGATGATCCGCAGGTATTCGCGGCCACGCACTTTGATCGCCGGCTGCACGAGGCCCTTCTCGGCCCGGGCCACGAAGTCCCACGGCTTGACAACGATCCCCTCGCCGCCCTGCCGGGTCAGGTCGAGCCACCACTCCGTGGCCGCCGCGACACTCTGCTTGTCCGCCAGGTCGACCACCCGGTGCGCTGTGGCCAGCAAGAATTCTGGATCGGCGGCGCACAGTCTGGACAACGTGGTCATGTGCCAGCCATGGTCGCGATCCGAGTGGACCCGGCCCTCACTGGCGAGCAGGTGGAACGGCGCGATACGGAGATCGGCAATCGAATCAACCGACCAGACATAGCGGCGGTAGGAATCCACGTACGCGGTCACCGCGGCCATGCGCTCCTGCGCCCGCTGCAAGAGGGCCGACACATCGACGCCCTGATCCTGGGCGCGGGTCAACGCGCCTATGGTGGCGGACAGGTCGGCGGTGGCGGCAGACCCGGTGGCCGCGTACTGCTGGCGCAGCAGCTCTTGCGCTTTGGCCGACCACGGCATGATCTCCGCATCGAGGCAGACCCAGTCGGTGCCCAGTTCGTCCCAGAGCCCAGACATGGTCATGGCTGCCCGCAACCGCGCGAGAACCTCACCTTCGGCTGGGGCGTCGAAGAACCGGCGGCCGGTGCGCGTGTAGATGATGCCGTCGCTCCCGTCGGTGACTCCGAACCGGCCCCGGGCCGCATCCGCGTCGCGACAAAGAACAG
>DASQCG010000597.1:0-5672 GCA_035634825.1 Thermomicrobiales bacterium
CGATCATCAGGACGCGGAGCACATCCTCGATATCACCCCGGGATGCGCCGACCTGCAGCACACCGACGATCGCCGACCCGGACCGAACGGGCGTCGTTTTGATCAGGATGGTGCCTTCCGGCGTTTCAGCCGAAGAGACGCTCGACCCGCCATTGAGCGCATCGCCGGCGAGGTTCGGGTTGATCGTGACCGAGCCGACGCTGGCGCTGGTGTCGACCAATGTCGCACCGGCTGTGTTTATCAGGCGGACGAAGTGCTCGTCGTCCTGCAGGTTAGCGACCGTATTGGGATCGATGGTCAGGGTATCGCCATCTGTGTGGACTGAGCTCAGCGCCAGCGCTGATTGCTTTTCGAGTTGCTCCTCGAAGAAGCCGAAGAGCAGGGTCCGCGTTCCTAGGTAGAAGCCGGCCCCGAGCAGAATCATTGAGCCGACCAGAAATGCGGCGTACCAGATCGTGAGGCGCCACCGGATCGGCAAGCGCGTGCTCACGACTCACCGATCAGGCGATAGCCGACACCCCGCACGGTCTGGAGGATCTTGCCCGGGTAGGGATCTTCCAGCTTGTGCCGGAGCCAGCGGACGTGGACGTCGATCACGTTGGTCACGTTCGGGAACTCATAGTCCCAGACGTTGTCGGCAATCATGGCGCGGGTCAGGACTCGATTGGGATTGCGCATGAGGTATTCGAGGATCCGGAATTCCTTGTTGGAGAGCTGGATCTCGGCTTGGCCTCGCCAGACCTGCCTCCTGGCGGGATCGAGCCGGATATCGGCCACGGACAGGACCGTGTCGATGGTTTCGGGTGCTCGGCGGACGAGCGCCCGCAGTCGCGCCGCCAGCTCGGCGAAGGCGAATGGCTTGACCAGGTAATCATCGGCGCCGGCATCGAGGCCTGCCACGCGATCCGGCACGGCGTCGCGGGCCGTCAGTATCAGGATCGGAACCTGGGCGCCGGACGTCCGCAAGCGACGGCAGGTCTCGTAGCCGTCGATTCCGGGCAGCATCACGTCGAGGATGACGGCATCGAACCCGTTTTCGGTATCCACCCAGACCAGCGCGTCCTCGCCGGTGGTCACGAAGTCGACGGCGTGGCCCTCCTCCGCGAGGCTGCGCCGGAGGAGCGTAACGAGGCGCATCTCATCTTCGACCACCAGGATATGCATAATCCAAATACTCGACTGTCGCCATGAAGATTCGATTAAGCAACGGGTTATTGTCAAGACGGGACTAACGGGTCGGTACCGGCCATGTGCGAAGTCGCGGAATATGCTACCAATACGCGTAATGCCTCCGGCGATGATGGGGTCGCCGGCCCCGGCGTCTTGCCCTCCGATTTAGGCGAAAGTGTGATCAGCAAACGTGCGCGTGCCTGCCAACATCACTGGCTTGTTTCCCCGACTCTCCGATTACCCTGACATCCGCACCAACTGGAAGAGCGATCTGATCGCCGGCGTAACCGTCGGAGTGGTTGCCCTGCCACTCGCGTTGGCCTTCGGCATCACGACCGGGCTCGGCGCGGCCAGCGGACTGGTGACGGCGGTTGTGGCCGGGTTGATCGCGGGCGTGTTCGGCGGGTCGCACGTGCAGGTGTCCGGCCCGACCGGCGCAATGACTGTGGTTCTCGTCCCGATCGTGGCGCACTATGGAGTCGATGCCGTCTTCGCGGTCAGCATCATGGCCGGGCTCATGATCGTGCTGGCAGGCGTCCTGCGCCTGGGCCGGTACCTCGAATACATGCCGTGGCCGGTTTTCGAGGGTTTCACCGTCGGGATCGCCATCATTATCTTCCTGCAACAGGTGCCGAACGCACTCGGCGTGGAGAAGCCCGAGGGCGAGCGCACTGCCGTCGTCGCGGCCAAAGCGGTGCGCGATGCCGTCGACCATGGTAGTCCCGCAGCGTTGCTGACCGTCGTCCTCGTCGCAGTGATCATGGTCGGCGTGGTGCGATTGCGAGCCGGACTTCCCGGTTCCTTGATCGCCGTTCTGGCCGCGACAGTCATCGCCGAGGTCATGCACCTCGACATCGCCCGGATCGGCTCGCTACCGAACTCGCTGCCGGCACCGTCCCTCCCTTCGACCTCATTTTCGGAGATGCAGACGCTGATCTCGGCCGCGTTCGCCGTCGCCGCGCTGGCTGCGATCGAGAGCCTGCTCTCGGCCAAGGTCGCCGATGGCATGGCCGACGCCCAGCGGCACAATCCCGATCGCGAGTTGTTCGGCCAGGGGCTTGCCAACATCGTCTCGCCCTTGTTCGGCGGTATGCCCGCCACCGGCGCGATCGCGCGGACGGCTGTCAATGTCCGCTCCGGCGCCCGCACGCGACTTGCCTCGATCATTCACGCGCTGGTGCTGCTGGTCGTCGTCTATTTCGGAACCGGGCTCGTGTCGCGGATTCCACTGGCTGCGCTTGCCGGCGTGCTGGCGGTGACGGCGTTCCGGATGGCCGAGCGGCACAACATCATGGCCGTCGTGCGCTCGACGCGATCCGATGCCGCCGTGCTTTTGCTGACCGCTGCCTGCACCGTCGCGTTCGATCTGATCGTAGCGGTCGAAGTCGGAGTCGCCGCGGCCGCCTTCCTCGCCCTGCGCCACGTGGCCATCAACAGCGAGGCCCAAACTGAGTCGCTCAGCGCGCACATGGAGATCGGCCCCGAAGAGGAGGCGAAGCTCTTTCACGAGCATATCGTCGTCTATCGCCTGGATGGCGCTCTCTTCTTCGGCGCCGCGCAACGCTTCCTGACGATCCTGACCCGGGCCAGCAACATCCGGGTCGTGATCCTGCGCATGTCGCAAATCCAGGTGCTCGACGCGACCGGCGCGAAGGCGCTCGGTGAGATCGTCACTGAGCTCCAGGATCGCGGCATCACAGTGCTGATCAAGGGCGTCCGCCCGCAGCACCTGAAGATCCTGCGGGCGGTTGGCACGGTCGGGCGACTGACGCATGAGCGCCACTTGTTCGGCACCATGCCGGAGGCGATCGAGCACGCGCGCCTTCACGTCCGTCGGTGGCAGGAGGCCGGTGTCGCCGTTGGCAACGCGGCCGGCTTGACACATGGGGCCGCGGAAACCTAGGTCAAGCGACAGTTGGTTGCACGGCGTCCCGCGAGTGGACGGGCCAGATCGCCAGAATCGCGGCGGCAACTGAGAACAGCGGCAGGCCGATGCCGAGTGCGGTGTACCCTCCCGCGCTGATCAGAATGCCGCCGACCAGAGCACCGACCGCCGATCCAAGGTTGATCACGGAGCCGTTGAGCACCATGGTGGTCCCGGTTCCGGCGGGGCTTTCGTTTACGAGGATGGTGGCAAGCGCGAGACCGGCAAATGCCGCGGCAATGCTGCCGAAGACGACGAGCGGGACCGACACCGAGGGTATTGAGACCGTGAGGACCACGCCCGTGACGATGGCGCCAATGAGCGTGGAAACCGCGACGACTGTTCGCGGCGAGAAAATGCTCACGCGTGCGCTGACGACGCTGCCAACCGCGTATCCGATACCGAGGATCATGTAGACAAGTCCGACCTGCCGTGTGCCCAGGTCCAGACCTTCGGCCAGGAATGCGCCGAGATAGGTCACGAATCCAATCCACGTCACTGCGCGGAGCGCGCCCGCCGCATACATCCGCAGCGTCGGACGATGGTGAATCACCGGGAGGTACGCGGCCGCGATGTCGCGGATCCTGAGCGAGACGTTGGACTGGCGGTGATCCTCTGGCAATGACCGGTACACGAACCACGCCGCCAGCATTGTCACGGCGCCCGCACCCACCAGCGCACCTCGCCACCCGGTGACGGAGCCGACTGTCGTCAGGATCGGCGTGCCGATGATGCTCGCGCTGCTCAACGAGCCGATCGTCCAGCCCATCGCCTTCTTCTGCGCGGCGCCGGTGAAGCGGATTCCGGCGATCGCGAGCGGAAGGCCGAAGACCAGCGCATCCGCCAGGCCACCGCAGACGCTCAACCCAAGCATCACGTAGTAGGAGGGAGAGAGCCCAATCCCGACCAGGTTAATTGCGACCGCCATCACGCCGATGACAAGCATGAGCCGATAGCCGTACCGGTCGGCGATCGGTCCCGCGGCCAACCCGACGACCGCGCTGATCAGGATCATCATCGTCGTGACCTGCCCGACCAGTGGGACGGTAGTGTTCAGGTCGCGCGCAATATCGGGATAGAAGGGGGCGGTGCCAAAGAAGTTGAGCGCGGCCAGGAACGACGCGACACAAAGCGCGGCAATCACTCGCCCATCGCTGGGCGAACTCCTGCGTGTTGCTCGTGCGTATGGCAGCGACGCCTCGTCCATGTCCATATCCTGGGCGGGCAGAATAACCGGTTCCTGGTTCCTCAGGGACTCCCGGCGTCGACGTTACGAAGTGGGGGTGTCCAGCGCCGCGAAGATCGGCTTGAATGCGGCGATGCCTTCGAGCGTGTTCGGCTCCGGCCAGACCTGGACGTGCGAGATTCCGGCCGCCGCGTACTCGCGTAGTGTGGCCGCGATCTCGTCCGGACTGCCGGTGATCGGATCGGTCGACATCGTCGAGGGGCCGTGTTGTCCGACTTCGACCTTGATTGCGGCAGTCCGGGCAATTGTGCCCGGGTCGCGGCCGACCTCACGGCACGCGGCGTCGACCCCGTCCTGGAGGGCGATCAAATCATCGAGCCGGTTGTTGAATGTCCTGAACCAGAGATTCCACTGGTCTGCGAAAGTGGCTGCGAGGCGAAGCATCCTGGGGCCTGAGCCGCTGGTGCCCACCATGATCGGCGGTCCTCCGGGTCTTGGACCGCGTGGGCGAAGGACGCAGTCGATCGCTTCGGAATAGGTCCCCTGATAATCAATGTACCCGTCGCGCAGGAGACCGGTGATGATCGTCATTGCCTCCTCGAAGCGATCGACGCGGTGGTCGAACGGATACCCGAACGCGCGGTATTCCGGCTCATTCCATCCGGCGCCGAGACCGAGAATCAGGCGCCCGCCACTGATCTCCTCCACGGTGTCGGCCATCTTGGCCAGGTAGGCCGGGTTACGAAAACTGGTGCTGAGGACCAGAGTCCCGATCTCGACCCGGCTGGTAATTGCCGCGATTGCGGAGATCAGCGACCAGCATTCCCACATCCCGCGCTCGCCCTCCGGACCGCGTTGAATCAGGTGGTCGGTTACCCACACTGAGTCGAACCCAATGGCTTCCGCGGCCTGCGTCATGGCCAGCAGATCGGACCAGTGAGCGGTCGCGCCGTTCATTTGCCCTTCTGTCTCGGGCAGGAGCAGGCCAACCTTGAGCGGACGCAGGGCGTTTGGCGACATCGATGACTCCTCCGGTGTCGGATCGAGAATTGGCATCACTGCACGGGCACGACTTCATCATACCGTCCGGCGGCTCCATAAAATGAGGGCAGCACGACGCGCATGCGTCCAGTCACCGGATGGGAGTCACAGATGAGCATTCCAGCACCAACCCAGCGCGCGGCCTACGGATTTGGTACGACGTTGGACCTGCCGATTGATGAAGCAGTCGAACGGACCACCGCTGCCCTGAAAGCGGAGGGATTTGGCGTGTTGACGCGGATCGATGTCGACAAGACCTTCAAGGAAAAGATCGGTGCGGAAATTGAGCCCTACGTGATCCTTGGCGCCTGCAATCCCCACCTCGCGTATCGCGGGATCCAGGCCGAGCCG
>DASQCG010000598.1:0-2364 GCA_035634825.1 Thermomicrobiales bacterium
TGAGCGCACTGCAAACGGGCGTTCGCTTCCTCGTCATATCAGGGGCAATCCTGGTGACGTCGGCGATTGCCGGGCGGCTGACCTCATTCGTGCCCGTGCGACTACTCATCGGCCCGGGTCTCGCGGTGATCGGGATCGGACTCCTGCTGATGCGCGGCCTTGATGTCAACTCGACGTGGACCCACCTGTTACCGGGCCTGATCGTCGCCGGCGTCGGCGTCGGTCTGGTCAATCCGCCGCTGGCGTCGACTGCCATCGGCGTCGTCGACCCGCGCCGCGCCGGCATGGCCTCGGGCATCAACTCGACATTCCGCCAAGTCGGTATCGCCACCGGCATCGCGTTGCTCGGCACGCTGTTCTCCAACCGATTCACCAGCGAAGTGACGAGTCAGGTTGCGCAGGTGCCGGCGCTCGCAGGGAACGGTTCGAGGATTGCCAAAGCGGTCCAATCTGGCGGGGCATCGCAGACGTTTAGCTCCGCGCCGCCGGCACTTCGGGCTCAGGTACGTGAGATCACGGTCAGCTCGTTCACCACGGGCCTCAACTTCATCTTGCTGGTCGCCGCCATCATCGCGTTCACCGCGGCTGTGATCACGTTCCTGGCAATCCGGCAGAAGGACTTTGTCCAGCAACAGCAGCCCGCAGCATGACGCCAGGTGCGGCCGGGCGCGAAGCCAACGAGCTCAGCTCGTCGAGGCTGATCGCGCGGCGTCGGCCAGCTGCTCGTGGTCGCGAGCGGTTTGATCGGCGTATCGCGTGGCGAATTCCGCCATCGCCTTGTCGAATCGGCGTCCCTTGCCGATATAGCTGTCTATGGCCACCGGATCCCCGCTGCGAGCGTGTGCTCGTGCGAGCACCGCGCCGCATTGCCCGGCAAAGTGCACAAGGTACGGTGCGATCATCTCGCCGTCGGCGATGACCTTCATGTCGCGGAATTGCCGGACATAGAAGTCCAGCTCTCGCACTCTCGTCCAGCCGACGAAGATGTCACTCGCAGCCTGGATCAGCCGCTTCCCGGTGATCACCCGCTGTCCGTGGTTCGGGTACGGGCTGGGTCCGAGGTATTGCTCGTACACCGACGGACCGGCCTGCTTGATCTGCAGGAACAGCGGATCATCTCGACCGCGGCCCTCCAAGAGCACCAAGTAAACCTGCATGCCGACGCTGCCTACGCCGACCACCTGCCGGACGACGTCGACGAAGGTGAACCGGTCCAATAGGTAGCGGCGTTCGTACGGAAGGCTGTCGCGGTACGCCTGGACGATCTCGCTCGCTAGGGCGGCGGAATCCTCTTCGGAGACCTTGCCATCGAGTCGCACCCGGATCGGTGGATCATCGACGATCCGGGTTCGCCCGTCTACGACCCGGGTCAGCTTGCGGGCCGCGCCCGCGCTCGTGCGACGCCGAGCCCGCTTGTCCAGGTGTGCCGAAAATCGCTCCCGATCTTCCGGCTCGAACACCTGCAATAGGTCGCCTGCCGTAATGAGGTCGTACCAGATCTCGAGTATGCCGGCCGCTGCGTAGTGCGAGATCCCCTTGCGGTAGCTACGCAATCCGGACTGGACCGCTCGCCGGGCGGTGCCTTCGGACAGGCCATTGTCTCGCGCCAGCACGACCAGACTGGCGAGATACCGTTTCACGTCCCACTCAAACGGACCACGGAGCGTCTCGTCGAAGTCGCGCAGGTCGAAGGAGAGCTGCCGTTCCGGCGTCGCCCACAATCCGAAGTTCAGCACATGCGCGTCGCCGCATAACTGAACGGACAGGCCAGTGTTCGCAGAACCGGCGAGATCCGCGGCCATTACCGCGGCCGCACCGCGGTAGTACGTCCAGGGTGAGATCGCCATTCGGGCCATACGAAGGGGAATCAGCCTAGCCATCCGCGACTCGTTCTGGCCGAGCAGGATAGCCAATGCATCGGCACGACGCGTCGACGGATCCCATTCGGCCAATCCCGCCACCGGTGCGCGCTCGCGGGCCGCACGGCCTATTGCCGCTCGATCGGCCGATGACGGTGGACCGCTGAGCACGGAACGATCCTCCGGGACCGATGTCAGAAATGAGTTCGTCATGGCCTTGCCGTCATGAGTTTTCCTAGACATGTATCACAAGCCCGATGAGCAGGCTCGCTGCCATCGTGGCAGCACCCAGAATCAGATTGCGACGAACCATTTTCAGGGCTGGCAGCCGGGTCAGCCACGACGCGAACCAACCGGTTAGGGCCAGGGCAAGAAGGACGACGGCAAACGTCAGGATGATCCGCTGATCGTGCGGGAGCCATCGGATCGCGATGAGCGGTAGACCGGCGCCAACGCCGTAGCTCAGGCCGGCAACGGCGGCCGCCGGCGCCGCACCACTCGTCGG
>DASQCG010000599.1:0-7673 GCA_035634825.1 Thermomicrobiales bacterium
CCAAACTTCTGGGCGGCAATGAACGAATCGACTGCGTCCGCCGGCATGATGCGAATCCAGCCGAACTGGCGGATGTCGCTGAGATGGAGGACCCATCCGGTATCGAAATCGAATGAGATATGGGTCGACTTGTGGGGATACGGCCCGCCAGGATCGGGAACTGGATGCCCTGCCGTCAGTCGCTCGCCGTTTCGCTGCAGGCTGATCTGTCCAGAGAGCTTGAGGTGAAAGAGCATCGCCAAGTCGCCTGACCAATCGGTGATCAGGATCTTGGCGCGGCGCCGGGCGCAAATCAGCTCTTTGCCAAGCAGGGCGTCGATGTCAGGGAGGTCAGAATATCGCAGCAGTTTGGGGAGGCGCACCTCAGTCGCAATGAGGCGCGCCCCGAGCAGCGTTGATTCGATGATCCGTCGGGCTGTTTCGACTTCAGGCAGTTCCGGCATGCGGAACTATTAGCAGACGGAGCGCCTCGCGTGCAGCCAGGCTGCGGCCTTCTTGCCCGTCTCAACACCGAGCTGTTCGTCGCTGGTGGCTCGGATGACACGACACATGACGTCCCAGGCTGCGTGTCGAGCAACAGTGTGGCGAGCGCGGTAGATGACTTCTCGTGGACCAAAGAGGCGCCCGGATGAGGTGTACTGGACCAGCCAGCCATCCCGATCCTGGCTCAATGTGATTTCGAAGCGGCCGTGCCGGCTTGTGAACACGTCCCCCGGCGTACTGGCAATGGGTCGAGTGATTCCTTCGTCGATGGAGTCGAGACCGATCGTGGTAGAAGACGAACGCCAGCCAGAGGAGATCACAACATCCATAAGCCCATAGCCCTTCAAGGCAACCGAACGCGACGGTTTCTGACAGAGAGTCAAGCGCTGCTGCCAATGAGACGACATGCCCACCCCAACCGTGGGTACATGATCGAATCTCTCAACAGCTGCATTGACAATGTAGCACAGCAAAAAGGCTGTCAACAATTCGAACAAAAGTCGAACATCGTCCTGTCCGCGATACCCGTTTGGATGGGAACAGAGGATGTTGTCGACGACAACATTTATTCGTGAAGGTCCGGAATCGCAAGTCGCGCCAGGAACGACGGTCGCCACCAGTTCCAGTGGCCCATCAGGCGCATCGTGGCCGGAACCAGCAGCGCGCGGACGATCGTCGCGTCAAGGAAAACCGCCAGCGCGATGCCAAATCCAAGCGCCTTGACCAGGATCACATCGGCCGACACGAACGAGATCGCCACCACCACGACGATTAGGGCGGCGCTCGAGATGATCCGTCCGCTGCGTTGCAGACCAATCGCGACCGCCTCGGTGTTGTCTCCCGTCCGCTCCCACTCCTCCCGCACCCGGCTGAGCAGGAAGACTTCGTAATCCATGCTCAGGCCGAACAATATGCAGAACATGATGATGGGGAGCGACGCCTCAACATATCCGAGGGACTCGAAGCGGAGGAGTCGCTCCAGATGCCCGTCCTGGAAAACCCAAACCAGCGCGCCGTACGAGGCTAGCAGCGACAACGTGTTCATCACAATCGCCTTGAGCGGCAGGAAGACAGAATGGAAGAGCAGGAAGAGGACGATGTACGTGGCTAGCAGCACGAAACCGACCGCAATCGGGAATGCGCTGTACATTGCATCCACCACATCGACGATCTCGGCCGTTCCGCCGTCGACCAGCATCGTCAGGTCTCCATTCAACGGATATTGGCGAATCTTGGCGAGGAGTTCCTTGCTCTGGACGCTGTTCGGATATGCCTCGGTGTAGACCAGCACCACCGCGGTCTGGTTATTCGCCACCTGGTTGAATCGAGCGCCCAGACCACTCGCCGCGGCCCGCTGTTGGACCTTGACCAGCCCATACGCCTGCTCGTCCGTGACTTCCTGCGGGAATGCCGCGAATCCCTCCACGCGGACGACCCGAGGGTCCTGCTGCAGCTCCGCAACCAACTGGTGAATAGCAGAAACGTTCTCCGGGCTGAACACTGTTGTCGGAGATCGGAACACCACCAGTATGGGCGAGATCTCACCCGGCCCGAAGGCAGTGACGAGGTCGTCGAATCCCTTCCGGGAGTCGGTGCTCTTCGGCAGGATCGTCGCGTCCGGCGACGAGATATTTACATGGCGGAAGGGCGCGCCAAACGCCAGTAGCAACATCGCGGTCGGGACAAGGATCAGCACCGGCCGCTTCATCACATCGCGCGAGAGTCTCGCCCAGAAACCGTGCCCGTGTTGATCCTCCGGTGATCGACGGATCACCGCGAATCGTTCAACACGGGACCCGGCGATCCCGAGCAATGCCGGCAGCAATGTCAGCGCCGCCAGCACCGAAAAGAAGACGACCACGACGCCTGCGATTCCGACTGACCGTAGGAACATGAAGTCGAACATGATCAGTCCGGAGAGTCCGATCAGTACGGTCAAACCCGAGAAGAAGATGGCCCGGCCCGCCGTAGCCATCGTTCGCTCGACTGCCCGTTCGACAGAGACCGATCGCGGCAGCTCCTCGCGGAACCGGCTGGTGATGAAGAGCGAGTAGTCGATCGCGAGTCCCAGACCCAGCATCGTCGACAGGTTGAGCACGAAAATCGATAGATCAGTCACGTGGGCGATGGCGAAGATCGTCATCAGCACCGCGGCGACACCCATCCCCCCAACGATCAACGGCAAAAATGCGGCGACGACCGTTCCGAAGACGAACAGCAGCGCCACGAGCGCGAACGGAAACGCGATGAGTTCGGCGCGCTGCAGGTCCCGCTGGCTCACAGTCTCGATGTCGGCATAGAAGGCGGGACCACCGGCGAGCAGGACCTGCAGGCCGGACTGGGGAGCAATCAACCGCTGGAAGTCCGGAATCAGCCGCTGGGCTTCCTCGGCCGGCAGGTCGAGGCTGACAAGCGCGTAGGCGGTCTGGCCGTCGTCGCTGATCTGTGCCGCGTTCTCAGTTGGCAAAACGATATCGATGACGTGCGCATGGTCCTGAAATGGTTCGACAGCGGCGGCGATCCGTTGCTGCATTTCCGGGCTGCCGATAGGCTCATCGCTGGACTTGAAGATCACGACGAGTTGAGACGCGCTTCCCGACAATTCACGCTCGACCGTTAGTCTGGCTCGTGCCGACTCCGTGCGATTGGATGAGAATCCACCGACTTTCAGCGGCTCCTCGACCCGCAACAGCATTGGAATGGAGACCAGAAAGGCGATCGCCCAAAGCGAGACGACGAGAAACCGGTGCCGGAACATCGCGCCACCGAGGGTACTGAAGCGAGAGCGCTTGGGTTGGGGTTGTTGCGTGTCAGTCATCCACGAGAACGATTGTGTAAAACGATTCAGAGCTCATTCGGAAATGATTTCGCCGATGCTGGTGAAGGTGCCGTCCGGATCTCGTCGAACGGCCCGCACCTCGATGACGGCATCCGTATTCAGCGGACCGTAGATATGGGGGTAAATCCGCTCCGGATCCTCATAGCGGATCTCGGCCGCAACCTTGTCGCGGTCGATGACAAGACAGACCATCTCCCGTGGATCGCCCGTGTAATAGCGGTTCCCGACGGCCACGACGTTCGCCTCGCCATCCGTGCAGTGGATGAATCCTTCTGACTCAAATGGCTCCGGCGTGTACGAGGTATCGCCGCGATGGGCATCCCAGCGCAGTCGTGGAGTGAGATGAAACGTGACCGTCACGATTGGATCCTTGCCCCGGGTACCACGCGGAACGCCGCGCTCGACCATAACGATACTTCAGATCAGGATGCGCGCCGTTTCGGGAATCGGGTACGCTTCGACTGGATGAAACAAGTCGTCCAGTTTTCGTATGCCCAGCGCGGTTTTCGAACGCCGGCAAAGGATGCCACCGTGACGAACCCAGATATCGTCGTGATCGTGAATCCGGGCGCTGCCGGCGGCAAGGCACTCAAGGCGGTGCCCGAAATCAACCGGACACTCGAGGCTCTCGATTGCCCTTATGCGATCTACGTCACAAAGGAGCGTGGCGACGCAATCCAGGCGGCCCGGTCCTACGCCGAAGCTGGTGTGTCGCGCATCCTGGCCGTCGGCGGCGATGGCACGGTCAACGAGGTCGCCAACGGCATTTATCAGTCCGGTGCAGACGCGGCACTGGGACTTGTCCCGGTTGGCCACGGCACCGATCTCGCCCGTCATCTGGGCACCACCAAACAAGTAGACCTGGCCGTGCGGCGCGCCTGCCAGGGCGAACCGGCACGAATCGATCTCGGCCTCGCGAAGTACTCAGACGATACCGAGCGGGCATTCATCAATATTGCTGGCCTCGGTTTTGATGCGATCGTCGCGTCGAAGGCGCAGAAATCGAGACTACCAGGCGGCAATTTGCCCTATCTCGGCAGCGCGTTGACCACCCTGGTCGGATTTCAGAATCTGCAAGTGGCGATCGAAGCTGATGGCCAGCGCATCGAAACGGCCGGCGTCTTTGTTCAAATCGCAAACGCTCAGTACATGGGTGGCGGATATCACTTCGCTCCGATGGCAGCTATGGACGATGGCCTCCTCGATGTCTGCATCGTCGGCGACTTCGGGAAGTTCGAGCTGATCCGGGCCATCCCGAGCGTGTACAAGGGCAAACACGTCACTCACTCGAAATTCAGCCATGTCACCGCCAAGTGCATCACGATCGAAACGTCGACCCCAGCCATGGTTCAATTGGATGGCGAATTGGTCGGTCAGACTCCCGTGCAGTTCAGTGTTCTCCCGGCGGCCATCGCATTGGTGAAATGACCGGATCCCCACTTCCGACGAAGAAACGCGACTGGCAACGGCTGATCGAGGACCTGGGTCTGCGGCCGAGCAAGGGCCGTGGCCAGAACTTCCTCCACGATCCCGCAGTGATTCATCGGATCGTCAAGGAGGCGGGCGTCACGGCCGACGACCACGTGCTGGAAATCGGCCCCGGTCTCGGAATCCTGACTCACGCCCTGTTGGAGCGGGCCGGACGGGTTTCGGCAATCGAGCTCGATTCAACCCTCGCGCGCCATCTCGAGTCGACTTTCGGCGGACGCGCCAATTTCGCACTCCATACGGGCGATGCGCTGAAGGCTGACCTCTCCGCAATCGCGGGCGGCAAGCCGATCAAGGTCGTCGCGAACCTGCCCTATTCGGCGGCGGCAGCCATCATCCAGCACATCCTCGAATCGGAGATTGAGCTTGTCTCAGCCACCGTGATGGTCCAGCGAGAGGTTGGCGAGCGCCTGCTGGCCGCACCGCCCAACATGTCGATCTTGTCCGTCGCGACCCAGGTCTATGCGACCGGTAACATCGTGTTCATCGTGCCGCCGGATGTCTTTCTGCCGCCTCCGAAGATCGAATCCGCGGTTGTCACGCTTGTGCCGCACGATGCGCCCCTGCTCGCGCCGCATCAACGGCCGCAGTTCTTCAGATTGGTCAACGGCGGCTTCCGACACAAGCGGAAGAACATCGCGAACTCGCTCGCTGACGAAACCAGGCATGGCAAGGGCGAGATTGCTTCGGTTCTCGAATCGGTCGACATTGATCCCGCCCGCCGTGCCCAGACGCTAACCGTGCCGGAGTGGCTGGCGCTGAACGACGCCTGGCCGTGGACAGGCGAAGCGGCATGATCCGGATACTGGCGCCGGCCAAACTCAATCTCGGACTCGAGATCCTCGGTCGCCGCTCAGACGGATATCACGAGATCCGCACCATCTTCTGCGCGGTCTCACTGTTCGATCAGATATCGGTCGAACGGTCGTCTGCAGATCAGGTCGCGTGCCTGCCGCCGGTCGCCGTCCCGGAAAACCTCGTCACGGTGGCTCTCCGAAAGGCACGAGAGGCGCTACCGGAACTTCCACATGCCCGTGTGACGATTACAAAGCGAATACCGGCAGCGGCTGGGCTGGGCGGCGCGAGCAGCGACGCGGCGGCAACACTCTCATCACTTCGATATCTCACCAGCGGGCCCATTGACGGTTGTCAAATCGCCGAAGTTGCCGCCAACTGCGGAAGCGATGTGCCGTTTTTCCTCCATTCCGGGATCGCCGTCGGAGCGGGCCGCGGCGAGCAGATTCGGCCGCTCCCATTCATGCCAATTCACGCGGTGATCATCACGCCGAGAATCGACATCCCGGACAAGACGCGAGCTATGTACAGCCAGATTGGCGAGAACGACTGGACTGACGGGAGCCAGGTTGTTGCGCTCGCAGAACGACTTGTGCGCCACGAACTCACACGACCGGACGGATATTTGCCGAACGCGTTTCGACGGCCCCTGTATGATCTGTTTCCGGTTATCGGCGCGCTCGCGACTGAGATCGAGATGGATCTTGGCTGCAGCGTTCAGGTCACCGGGGCGGGACCGTCGCTCTTCGTTCTATGCTCCAGTGCGGCAGAATCGCTCTCGGTGCGACACCGCCTGTCCGCACGAATCGACCAGAATCGGGCGCAGCTCCACGCAGTGCGTTCGGTGTCCCGCCCGCTGATTGCTGAGAGTCCAGATGTCTGAGGGCCTGTTCAACGAGCGATACCTCATCGAGCGCGTCGTGCTGGAGCGCGACTTTGTCACGCGCTCGGTGGCAATCGATCGCATGCTGGGCCGGGAAGTCCTGATCACCCACCTCGCCGGCCAGGTCGGTCGACGGGCTGCCGTCCAGGATCGATTTCGGGATGCCGCCAGGCAGGCGGTGCCGCTCTCGCACGTCAATATCGTCGCTCTCTATGACATCGGGTCCGCGAACGGATTTCCGTACGCCGTTCAGGAGCACACCCATTCGGAACTGCTGACCCACATCATCGCCCACGAAGGGCCATTCCATCCCGACGACGTCCTGGTCCTCGTTGAGCAGGTTGCGGCGGCATTGGATTACGCCGCCCTGCGCGATCTCCATCATCTCGCCCTGTCGCCTGCGGCAATCACAGTCGATTACGTTGGTGAGGTGCTGGTTTCGGACTTCGGAATCGGGCGGGTATTGAGCGATATCTCGCCAACCGACATTGCGAAATTGCAGTACCGCTCACCTGAACAGATGACCGGGTCAACGGGCGATGCCCGTTCCGATGTCTTCTCCCTCGGAGTAATCGCCTACGAGATGCTGACCGGCCGGCCGCCGTTTGACACGGAATCGGTCGACGCGCTGAGGGCAAGCGTCGCCGAAGCTCGGCCGAAACCGCTAACTGCCTTCGATCCAGAGCTTTCTCCGACACTCTCGAGCATCGTCCTCAAGGCGCTTGCAAACGATCCCGATCAACGCTTCCAGACCGCCGGCCACTTCGCGGACGCCCTGTTCGACTGGGACGAGCCAAACGCCGCAACTGCACCATTTGCCGAAGCGAGGCCGAACTCGCCGATCGATCCGACGACTCCGATGCAGATCGCGTCCGATACTGACTCGGAGAACGGCAATTTCTCTGCGTTCTCCGAGGAGGAGCACGGACAATGGCCGCGCGGAACTGCCGTTGCAGCCTGGCTCACCGTTGCGATTGCCGTGGTCGCGCTGACCTGGATAGGGGTTCGGCTGCTCCGCGACGACAATCCGTCCGGGAACCAGGCAGCGCAGATTACGCCGAGCGCCGCTGTCACGCAGACGGTACCGCCCGTCCCGACAGCTATCTCGCTTGCCGGAATGACTGTCGATGAGGCTCGGACGAGCACAAACTTCCAGATACGAGTGGTCGAAACCGAAACCAGCGA
>DASQCG010000600.1:0-2731 GCA_035634825.1 Thermomicrobiales bacterium
CCGGACCCGCACCGGTGAGATCTCGCTGAGAGTCCAGACATTCTCGCTCCTGACCAAGGCGCTCAACGCGCCACCGGAAAAGCGCAAGGGTCTGCGCGACCGCGAGATTCGCTACCGGCAGCGTTACGCCGACCTGATCGCCAATGCCGACGTGCGCGAGACGTTTCGGTTCCGCTCCGCTCTGGTTGCGGGGATCCGCGAGTTCCTGAACAACGAGGATTTCATCGAGGTCGAGACACCAATCTTGCAACCGCTCTACGGCGGTGCGGCGGCCCGGCCATTCACGACGCACTACAACGCGCTTGGCAATGAGTTCTACCTGCGCATTGCCGACGAGCTCTATCTGAAGCGGTTGATCGTCGGCGGCTACGAGCGCGTCTATGAGATCAGCAAGGACTTCCGCAACGAAGGCATGGACCGGACGCACTCGCCCGAGTTCACGATGTTGGAGTGGTACGAGGCCTATTCCGACTACCTGATCGTCCTCGAGCGGCTCGAACGGCTGTTCCAGCACATTGCGAAGACCGTCCTCGGCGGCAAAACATTCGTCAATGACGGTCACGAGATCGACCTCTCGACGCCGTGGCCGCGGCTTACGTTGCGTGAGGCGATCCGACAGTTTTCAGGCGTCGACTATGTCGAGCATTCGGATCAAGCGAGCTTGCTCGCTGCCGCCCGGGCGGCCGGCGCCGATATCGAGGACGGGACGGTCTGGCCGCGGATCGTTGATGAGCTGCACAAACAGTTCGTTCGCCCGAGTCTGATCCAGCCAACCGTCCTCATGGATTACCCGGTTGAGCTTTCGCCGCTGGCCAAGCGCAAGCCGGACGATCCGACTCATGCCGAGCGCTTCCAGTTGATCATGGCGGCGACGGAAATCACAAATGCGTTCACCGAGCTGAACGACCCACTCGATCAGCTCCAGCGGTTCCTCGAGCAGCAGCGCGACCGCGAGGCCGGCGATCTCGACGCGATGCCTATCGACGAGGATTACGTCAACGCGCTCATGTTCGGCATGCCGCCGACCGGCGGAATCGGAATCGGCATCGATCGATTGGTCATGACGCTGACGGACCAGCCGAACATCCGCGACGTGATCCTCTTCCCGGCGATGCGTCCGGTCGGAAGCCAGATTCCGGACGAGGACCTCGATGCGGATGACGAAGACGCAGATGGTGAGGAATAACCGGGATTTCGCCAGATTTCAGATGTACTATTCGGCCCAGGGAGACCCTGGTTGCAGAGGAGATCGAGAGTGAGCGCGAACGAACCAAAGAAGGAATTCGGCCCGGTCGACCGGTGGCGAGAAGCGAGCGGCCTTTACAAGCTCGGCTTCGATGCCGAGTCGTTCAAGGGCTTCATGCTGCCTTTCCTGTGCATGGCGATCCCGGTCGTCGTGGCCCTGCTGATCTGGAAGTTTCTCTAACGATCCGCCCAACTTGACTGAGCAGCAACGCCCGGGATCCGAACGGATCCCGGGCGTTGTCTTGTCGATCCACCGTATCAGGCGTAGTTGAGCTTCGCCTTGACCAGGCCCGGCACGGCAGATGGGCGATCCGCTACGGCGACCCCGGCCGCCTCGAGGGCCTTCATCTTGTCGGCCGCCGTCCCGGCGCCGCCGCCGGAGATGATCGCGCCGGCATGGCCCATCCGCTTGCCCGGAGGCGCGGTCTGTCCGGCGATGAAGCCGACCACGGGCTTGGTGACCTTTGCTGTGATGAATTCGGCAGCGGTTTCTTCATCGTTGCCACCGATCTCGCCGATCATGACGATCGCCTTCGTAGCCGGGTCGTTCTCGAACAACTCGAGCACGTCGACGAATGACGTCCCGATGATCGGGTCGCCGCCGATTCCGACTGCCGTTGTCTGGCCCAGCCCGGCCTGCGTCAACGCATCGACGACCTCGTAGGTCAGGGTGCCGGAGCGCGAGACGAGTCCAACCGGACCCGGTGTATGGATGAATCCGGGCATGATCCCGACCTTTGCCTGGCCCGGCGTAATGATGCCCGGGCAATTGGGGCCGAGCAGTCGCGCGCCCTTCAGCTTCACGTAGGCAAATACTGGGGCCATGTCCATGACCGGGATGCCTTCCGTAATGCAAATCACGAACGGAATCCCGTTGTCGACTGCCTCATAGATGGCGTCCGGGGCGAACTTGGCCGGCACATAGATGATCGAGACATTCGGCTGCCTCTCGGCAACAGCCTCGGCAACCGTGTTGAAGACAGGCACACCGGCAACAGTCTTGCCTTTTCCGCCCGGCGTCACCCCGGCAACGACGTTGGTCCCGTACTCCACGATCTGTCCGGTGTGATACGACCCTTCGCGACCGGTGATGCCCTGCACCAGTAGTCGCGTGTTTGAATCGACGAGAATGCTCACAGATTTGCTCCCCGGCCACTACCGACCATGGCCTAAGCGGCCGCCGCAGCGACAACCTTCGCTGCCGCTTCATCCATCGTCGCGACGGCATGCAGGCCGTTCTCATCCAGAATTGCGCGACCTTCCTCGGCATTCGTACCGGAGAGGCGAACGACGATCGGCACAGTTACCCCGACTCGACCCATGGCCTCAGCGATTCCGTGCGCCACGATGTCGCCCCGGGTAATGCCACCGAAGATATTGATCAGGATTGCCTTCACGTTGGGGTCGGCCGTGACCAGGCTGAATGCCTTCGCCACTTGATCCGCGCTGGCACCGCCGCCGACATCGAGGAAGTTGGCCGGCTCGC